>WFQY01000001.1 GCA_015486815.1 Phycisphaerae bacterium
AGAGGAAAGGTCATATTATAGAAATCCGTCTCTTTGCCAGCTTGTGCGGTTTCGTCTTCGATGGTAATCTTGGCGGATTGTGCGTCCAGCAGAAAAATCGCAGACCAGCAGATTCTACCAAGCAAAGCAGGTAGTCCGAGCTCTGCGGAATGGACAAGTTCCGCAGATTCGCGGAGAAAATCGCCGGTGTATTGTATTCGATTAATATCTGTTTGCGACGAGGCGATGTAATCGTCAGCTGTTGAGGAGCCTTTCTCAAATGGTGTAAGTTTTGTTTGCATTAGCTTTGCTAAAGTTAGCTGAAGCTCGCGGGGGGATAATGGTAGAATAAGATAATCGTCAGCTAATTGTCGTCTGTCCATATCAAGAGCAATGGGTTCATTCAAAACATCTGTGAATAGGATGATTTTTGCATCGCTGCTTACCTTTCGATAGCTCATCAGTGCGGAGGTGATGTCGTTATTGTTATTATTGTTGGCGAGTTTAATGAATATCGATTGGAATTTTTGCTTTGCAAGCTGGATTAGTCCCGCAAGAAGATTATCCTGTATGAGATAATCGACCGAGGGGTAGGCGTGTTCTATTTTCTCTATGGTTTCGGTGTCAGCTGATATTATCAGCGCCCGCTCCAATAATACTGTTTGTTGTGCTATGTCTGTCATTCTTTCCTACCTCTGCTGTCCAAGTCGATATCGAGTTTATAATCGGGTCCGAGCAGGGCTTGCAATTCATCTGCGGTCAGCTCGGCTGGTGCGAACGGTTTTTCTTGTTTTTCGTTTTTGTCTTTTTCTTTCGGTTCCGGTGCGGTCTGTTCAGCTGTTTGCAGTTCAAGCTGTTTTTGGTCTTCGGTTTCAGCTACGACTGTTGACTCTTTCGGTTTACAGGTTCCGTTAAGAAGCTCCTTAAGCATGGCGATAAGTTCCGAAGGACTCGAAGCAAATTTAATGCCCGATACTTTGCGGTTAGGCTTTGAAGATGAAAATATCGGTCGGTGCGAGTACATATAAATATTATCGATGACGCTTGATGTGATAAGGGGAATAGCGATTTTATTATAAGCGTCGGAAAAAGCAGCTGAGTTGATAATTACCGCTTTCGCTTTGATGTGTTTCAGCAACTCAGCTGTCATTTTGTAGGGGTCGTCAAAATCGATAATTTCAAATTCCTGCGCACAATATTGATAGTATTCATCCTCTTGAGCTTTTCCAAGCCAAACAACGTTTGTCTCGATTGTCCGATCGACTATGTCTTTCATTGGCTATATACCTTTACCCTACTATTAGTATAATCGAAATAGCTTAAAAATCCAAATCTCCGGGGATAAAGAGTTTTTGTATAATATTTTTTTATCTTTTGCATAGGATAGCGGATAGAAGTATAATTCTGGTTTTAACTGTCATAACAGTAATGTGAAGGAGAATATATTATGCGGAATAGTAAGGTACTTGCAAAATTACGTGCTGGTAAGCCCGTCTTTGGTGCAAATCCGAGTTTAGGCCCATCGCTTATAACTCCCGGCTTAGCTGGTAAAATTGGCTGCGATGTAGTCTGGATAGATATGGAGCATAGATGGTTTACCTATCAGGATATGATAACGATGATATATTCCGCTCGCGAAGGAGGAGCGGATGCAATGATTCGCATTATGGATCACAATCCCGCTTCTTTTTATCGCTGTTTCGAATGCGGTGCGACGGGTGTGATGATGTATCATTGCAAATCGCGTGCGGATGCGGAAAAAGCGGTCTATAATAGCAAATTTTCGCCAGTAGGCAGAAGAGGCTGGGAAAATGTTCTTATCGACGGAGATTTCGGGCTGATAGATAGAAAAGAATTTATTGAACATCACAATCGAGAGAGCTTTGTATGTGTGCAGATAGAAGACCCCGAAGCGGTCGATGCTATAGATGAAATCGTTGATACCGAAGGGCTTGATATGTTGTTCATAGGCCCGGGTGATTTGATGCAGGCGTATGACGTGTATAGTGTAGATGCGCCTGAAATAGTGGAGGCACATAAGAAAGTGGCTCAAGCGTGCGCAAAATATAAAAATAAATGGTGGGGCGGAGCGTGCAGCTCGGATATAGATGATATCAACAGACTGTTGGATATGGGCGCGAGATTTTTGTTCCCGTTTGTTGATTATTCCGCAGTTCTTAGCACTTGGCAGCGGGAGATGGAAGCAGTAAATAATCTGCTTGCGAAAAAAGGACTGTGAAGAGATTGTGGATTGCGAATTGTGGATTGCGGATTTAAGAGAGAAGAGCGAAGAGAGGGAAGAGATTGCGGATTGGAGATGTTTTTACCACAGAGAGCACCGAGAAACACAGAAATAAGAAATAAAAATTCAAATTCTCTGTGAACTCTGTGTTCTCTGTGGTGAGAAAAACGAAAAGAGACGAGATTGGCGATCGACTCTAAAGATATAGCTTTAGAGTTATTATCTGGCAGGGAAGATATTCGAATTCGATACTATTATCTTTTATTTCGAGTGGAGCGAGGTCTTTTTCCTCCATATTACAGAGGGTAGCTTGCTTTACCTCGTTCGGTAGATTCAAAATAAGATTAGCAGTGCCTCTCGTATTAGCTGACTCATAAAGCCTAAGTATGATAGCGTGTTCGTCTTCCGCTTTTTTGACTGTATCGAGAATGAGATTTTCCGGCGTGAGCTGAAGGAAACTTACGCTTGCCGGTGATGCTTTATCGGTGGTAAATGTCAGCGGGGCGATGTTAAGCTCTCTTGCGTATCGGACGGTCTTAGCTGACGACCAATTGTCCTTGTGAGGATAAATGGCATAAGTAAATGTATGTTTACCTCTATCCGCTATTGGGTCGGGATTGACCGGCGCACGAAGAAGCGTAAGCCTTAAAACATTCTTTTCAATATCAGCTCCGTATTTGCAATCATTGAGCAAACTAACACCATAATCGCCTTCGGAAATGTCCATCCACTTATGCACCGGTACTTCGAATTTCGCAATATCCAAAAGTGTGTTTCGATGTGTCGGACGATATATATGTCCGAATTGAATATCGAAGCAAGCTTGCGACGAATTGATAGCTACCGGAAAAGCGACCTTGAGCATTACTTCGTGTTCCTGCCAATCGACGTCCGTCTTAAATTTCAATACGGGCGAATTGCATTCGAGATATATCTCCTGCTTAAGTGTGCTGTTTGAAAATTTCTTTTCGATGATAAAGCCAGCACGAAGATCACCGCCAAACGGCTTGATGTTTGTTAATTTCATTTTCGGGTCGAGTCGTTTTTCTTTGAATATTCTGTCTATCTCCCAGCCACTTAGTACTTGCATAAACGGTTTGTCTTCGAAAATCTGAAGTTCATTTCCGATGCCTGCTAAAATTTCTCTGTCTGAGGTTTTGTCGATAATGGAAATGATATCGCCTGTACTTTTATCGAGTGTAACTTTGAGAAATTCATTTTCGATGCTGTTTTCTGTTGTTTTTACGGGATGTTTGGGTTTGGCAGCTTGCTTGCCGTCAGCTATTTTGAATTTTCGATAGCCTGCAGGGGGAATGTTAGCTGAGATGAGCGCACGATTGTTATTGATTCGCTGAATCGGAAGAGGATTGCCTTGCGCATCCGTAACCGATTTTTCTTCATCGAGTTCTATCTCTACGATAGTGTCTCTGTTGTGTGAGAGCGTGTTTACTATAGCGAGATTGTCGCCTTCGTTGAAAAATTGTTTGCCTGCGGACTCGATAGATTTTTTAGCTTGCTCGATCACATCGAGATAAATATCTCTCGCCTCTTCGAATACGTCGTGTGCGGATGAGCCAGCCATTACGTCGTGGAACTGATTAATCAATATTCTCTGCCAGAGCTGACGAAAATGTTCGGAAGAGTAATTTTGGGTATCCGCAATCGCACCGATGAATTCTGCCTGCTGAAGCGTTATTTCCGCAAGACGGTTGTATTTTTTGAGGTCTGCGTGCGTGGTCAATGTTCCGCGGTGAAACTCTAAAAATAGTTCGTCGTTCCATACGGGCAGTTCAAAGCCACACTGTTCGAGCTGGCGTGATAAGAATGAATAGGTAAGCTCCCATTTGCCTTTCAGTTTTCCCGCGAGGCCGTCGAGCGATCGCATCCACTCTATCATTTCGTAGGTCGCACCGCCACCACCATCGCCCCAGCCTATAGAGTTTAACAGTTCGCGATGTTGTTCTTTCGGATATCTTCGCTGCCAGCCAAGGTTTATCACTACCGGATCGGGTACAGCATTATAGGTATCGAATCCGTCCTGTTTGATCTCCCAAGGTAGTGTCATAAAATAGGTCGGTAGCTTCGTACCATCGGGACTCTGCCAGTTGAAAAATGTATAAGGAAATCGATTGTATCTGTTCCAAGATATTTTTGTGGTTACGAAAAATTCCATTCCGCAGCTGCGTGCTATTTGTGGTAGTGTGTGCGGAAAGCCGAAGGTATCGACAAGCCAAAGCACGTTCGATTCCTTACCAAACTCTTCGCGGAAAAATCGTCTGCCATAAAGCAATTGACGAATGAGCGATTCGCCCGAAGGGATATTGCAATCGGGTTCAACCCACATTCCACCGTTGCAGTCCCATTGTCCCTTTTTGACAGCTTGCTTTATGCGATTATAGAGTCGCGGTGCGCCTTTTTTGATGAATTGGTATAGCTGAGGCTGACCTTGATGGAAAATGTATTCAGGATATTTGTCTATCAGACCAAGGGCAGTGGCAGCGGTCTGAATGGTTTTTTCTTTCGTAACATTGTAAGGCCAAGTCCACGCGGTATCTATATGAGCGTGGCCTATGCCGACGAGGGTAATTGTGTCGGGATTGTTTTGTTTGATGGTTTCGAGTGATTGTTCGAGGTGCTTTAATGCTTGGCTGATGGTTTGATATGTTCGCTTATATGTCGGGTCGGAAAAGTCTATTAGCTTCAGCGATTCTTTGAGAATATTTCCCAATGCAAGATAGGTGCCGCCATCTTCGTTCAGCGATTCCATCAATCTCAAACCTGTTATGCCACGATAGTATAGTTTGGCAGCTGACTTATTTATTCGCACGCAGGCAAATCGTCGAAGCAATCGAGGTTCAGCTTTCATCTCCGGGCCATGGTCTCGTCCGGTATAGCACTTTAGCAAAAGCTCAATGGTTTCGCCTTCGTTAAACGTATCCGGCAGGATCATTATTTCGTGCCCCGAAAACAAATGTCCCATAGGAGGGGTGAAACTTTCATATTCTTTGCCGTTTATGTATAGCAATGCGCCGTAGCCTACGCCTGTGGAGAGCCCGAGGTCGAAATTGATAGCGAGCTGCCAGCCGTCTTCATGGGCGGGGATTGTAAGTTGTTTTCTGAGCCACCAGCATTTATCTTCGGCACCGAGAGTGAAGAATTTGTCAGCTTTTTGCCAATCGAGATTTTCAGGGTCGATATCGTCAAGCCATTCGTTTAGTTTACTCGGCGCAATTTCCGCTGGTAACAGATTCTGATGGTCTTGAATCATTAATTTTTTAACAGCTATCAAACGCGAGTCGATGTATTCTTTTACCTCTTGCTCTAATTTATTCGCCATTGCTATAATTTCTCCTTCTCAGGTTAATATTGTCGATAACAAAACTATCTATTTTAGAGATTTTTCCTGGTCGGTAAACTGAATTTTTGGG
>WFQY01000002.1 GCA_015486815.1 Phycisphaerae bacterium
ATTTTGTACGGATAACCTTCTGTGAATTGAAACGAAAATATATCCGCATTTTTCATATAAAATTTCAGCCTAACCGGCTTTCCCGCATAAGACGATACATCGCCATCGGTTTTCCAAAATACCTGCGTTTTGATATGGTCGCCTATAATAGGAACGCAATCATCAATAGTTCGGCGTGTTATAGGCTTATTATTTTTGTCTAATAAGCCGACTTTAATAAATCCGCCTTCATCGACCTTTACATTTACTTGCAGCACATTACCTTTGAAGATAAGCAGTGGTGTAATGAAATATCCTTCCTTATCTCCCGCTGATGCGGAAACGAAACGGTCAAGCGGAACTATTACCCTGCTGTATATCCTGCTGCCGTTAGGTTTGACAAGATATTTCAGCTCGCCTTTGTCGTGTGTCAGATGCGAACCACCGTAATAAAGCCAAAGTTCATTTCCCTTACGAATCATTCCCTGCCCCATATAAAGTGAACCGCTATCGAATTCTCCTTTCTTGCCTAACGGAATAAAAGCTTTGCTTTGCTGTGGCCAAGTCCATTTTATTCCGTCTCTGCTAACTGCCAAACGAATATCGAGTGTCTGAGTCTTATGCTGAAACAGGCTCGGAAACATAAAATACACATTATCCGCGTACTGATATTTCATCGCTGCGGGATTATACAAGTCGCTATCGGGTGGGTCGTTATCGTCAGCGTGTAGTACTAATGATAACTTCGGAAATTTCGTAAAGTCCTTACTCTCCGAGCGTCCCAATGCCCTGCCACGATAGCTGACTCTACCATACAAGACGTATTTTTCTATCCGAGCGTCCCAAAAAGCTGAATATTGACTGTCTGCCATTATATAACAAATCGGTTTGGGATAACGCGTCCAGTGAAGTCCGTCGGGAGAATACATACCAGCTACATTCAGATACGATTTTCCACTTCCCCAACCTATCGGATGTGGTGGCGAGTTAGTAAATGTGCCCTGCGAGACAGCTTTGTAGCGAGATTCGAGCGGAGCTGTCGGGTCGATAAATACCCCCGTTCCGTGAACTCTGGAATGCGCACCTTGTGGGCCTATCTGCCGAAAAAGGATATTGTTCGCTTTGCTACCTTTATATTCGAACAGACCAAGCTCAGGCTTTGTCCAATGAATGCCATCCTTCGATTCCGCATAACAGAATGAAGTATCATCTCCGGTAGGCCAACCGTCGATGTCATAGCACTCATACCACATTCGATATTTTCCACCATCTTCCATAAAGCTGAACCAGTTAAGAGTGGCACTTTCCCAAATTTTGTCTCTGACGAGATTTCGTTCGCCTGTTTTCTTTGCAGGATGAAGTTTCAGTGTGATATTTTCAGACTGAGCCAAAAATAGTTTATCAATCAATAGCTGCTTCTTCTGTCCGACATTTATTGTTTTATTACTTACTGTCTTATTCGGTACAGGTGTTTTAATAGCTTTGCGAACAGAACGTATCGGATTGGCCTTATTAGGTATCCATGCGCCGTTAGCGATTTTGAGATAATATACCTCAACTTTAGCTTCGCTATCGCCCGTGGAACAAAATCCCCATTCAAGATTAGCTTTATCCGCTGACGCACCGGCACCATTTTTCAAATTAGCCAGCGGTTTCGGATTATTGTCCAGATAAAGAGTCGTTTTGCCTTTCGACCGTGTGAGCCTGTATATATGAACAGCTGACCCATCGAAATTCGCAGGAGCAATATTGCGTGCCTGTTGACGCTGATTATAATCTGCAATTGTATTAGGCGTATCGACATTGTATATCCGATTAACCTGCAAAATGTGATTCCAGCGGGAAGTCGAAGTCTTGTTTGTCTGAGAGATATAAAAATTCATAACAGCCCCGTTAGATAGTCTCACTTTGAATTCTATGGTTACATCGCCATTGTTATTGTCGGGTTTGATAACAAGCGACTTTTTGACTGCATAGCAGCAACGCTTACCTGCCGGTATTACTAATACCGCTTTACAGGCTTCCAATGTCTCTTTTGGAAGCTGACGATACATATATTCATACGCTTTGTTAAAAGATATTTGCCCTTCACCATTTCCGTAATTTTCGTCCATTATATCCCAACGGGGCTGGTTTGCTGATAACAATACAGCTGGCAATACCACCCAAATAAACAACAAAATATTGATTCTCATAACCTTTGCTCCCATTAAACAATTTTTAATTTCCAGCGATACCCCAATGCACATATCTCGCAATATTTATTCCCCATCGCAGTAGGCAAATATACAAAACAACCAAAGGAATCAGCGAAATAACACCGAATACGATATTCGATTTTTTGATACGAATAGCAATATTACTCAACAATGTAGCAATCAATATCTGAACAATCACCGCTGACGGTATAATCAGTTGAAAACTCAACGAATAATCCGCTCCGGTAATTTTATCCCAATATGCAAACATAAAAGCTGTCATAAAGCCGTAAATCGTACCGATGATTGCACCGAAAGCGTTCGCATTCCTGACGAATAAAGCCAAAAAGAATAGCCCGAATAATGGTCCGACAAATAGCCCATTGGTTTTATTGGTTACTTCAAAAATATTGCCCGGCACCTTGCCCATCTGCGAGCCTATCAGCACGACAAAAATCCCAATGCCCAATACGAGATATTTCGCTAATTTAAGGTCGTCATTCGCATGCTCTTTGTCAGTTAATTCCCCTTTTCGCAAACGAACAATAAAATCTCTGGTAAATACGGTAACAATAGAGTTTATTCCCGAATCCAGACTCGACATAGCAGCTGCAAACATACCAGCTACGACAAGCCCCGCCAGACCCATCGGCAGATAATTTGCGATAAATCGCGGAAACAGATAATCCGCATCTGCAATTAGATTTTTACCCGTCGATAGTAGCTGATGATTTGCGAGAAAAAATCCCAGTAATGCAAATCCTACGGTATATAAAAGAAAGCTAATTGACATATCGGATATGACATTGATTAAAAACGCGCGTCTGGCAGATTTGGCATCACGTGTGGCAAGATAGCGTTGAATTACCACTTGATCCGAGCCAGCGGTACACACCCACCAGCAGAAACTCGCTATTGCTGAGCCTATTAATGTAACCCGCGTACTGAGATTCCAGCTGAAGATTGGCTGAACGTCCCAGTGTGGCGCCCATTGAGTCGGAAACCAACCGAACCCTTTCATCTTAATGGTAATAAGGACAATAGTAACAATAGCTCCGCCCATAAGGATAAAAAATTGAACCACATCAGTCATTACCACAGCTCTTAGACCTCCCATTGCCGTATATGCTACCGCAATAATCCCTACAACGATGACAACCAACGGAATCATCTCCCGACTCCAATTCAACATCGTAACCATCAGTCTTGCGGATATGTAAATCAGCAGAGCCATCCAAACAAGACGCGTAAGAATAAAGATAATCGAGCCTAACAGCCTTCCCGATAATCCAAGCCTTGATTCCAGAAGCTCGTAAGCACTTGTTATTCTCAATTTCATTATTCGAG
The DNA here is from genome assembly GCA_015486815.1 of Phycisphaerae bacterium. Lineage (GTDB taxonomy): Bacteria > Planctomycetota > Phycisphaerae > JAAYCJ01 > JAAYCJ01 > S014-18. Next base: position 3,525 of record WFQY01000002.1, read on the forward strand.
GAATTAGAATATACCCTACAACGGTATAGGTAAATGGTACCGCAAGATAGCCACACAATATCATAGGTCCGTGTTTTATAATCTCGCCCGGATTGCCAAGATAAGAAATCGTACTTAGGAGTGTAGCGAACATTGAGATGCCGACCACAAACGGATGCATATTCCTGCTGGCGAGAAAATACTCTTCGGTACTGGTCTGTTTGCGAGAGTAATAAGCACCGATAGCAAGCATAAACACACCATATGAACCTATCACAACCCAGTCAAGCCAGCCAAGACCGCCCATTTGAGCCTTTTCGGGATGAGGTGAAGTTTGTTGTATATCAGCTGCAAATAAACCAGTCGGAGAAATGAGAAATAGTACAAGGAAAATTATGCTCATTAATCTTATGTGATTATTCATACGAAGCGCCTCGTACTGTAATAAAATTATGTCGTGAAGTTTAACGTTCTACACTGGCATTATCGTCGGTTAGCGAAAGGACATTTATCGTTTGAGCGACGTGTCCGTCAGCATATAATGCGTTAGGTCCGCGTTCCATATCTGTTTTGCTATTATTGTGTCTGAAGACAGTGTCAGCCCAAAAATCACGATAGGTAATTAAATCCTGTACAAGAGGAATCATTCCGCCACCGTTGGAAAAAATAGCAGTGTGTCCATCCCATACCAAAATCATCTTGGTCGGGTCGGGAATTTGCGATTGCAAGAACAGCCCTTGATTATGACTGGGAATATACGGTGTGAAAGGAGTAGTCCACGGGACTCTGCGATTTGGCAACCCATAGCCTGCAAACAAGGCACCATAACTGAATGGCCCGAAATCTTCACCAGGCCAAAGCGGAACCAGAAAACTCGTTTCGGTTACTTCATAAATTCGGCTATCGCTCGGACACCTAAACACCTCCATCGGTATATTGGAAATTTCTTTAAGAATACCCGCCCATGTCCATCCTCTACCGTTACCAGCTAATCCGGGAACCGCTGGGTCGCCCCAATGACGCTCCAGAATGGGAACCATAGCATCATTATATTCCACGGAATAAACGCTTATGGACAACCCCATCTGACGCAGATTAGAGGCGCAGACAGCTGTCTGCGCCATCCTTCTCGCACGAGACAACGCAGGAAGCAGTATCGCAACAAGCACAGCGATAATTGCCACCACAACCAAAAGCTCTATAAGTGTAAAACCGTTTCTTCGACTTTCCATAAC
>WFQY01000003.1 GCA_015486815.1 Phycisphaerae bacterium
CGCTTCTTGACCGATAAGCTCATCGAAAGTTTTACTTCGATATCTCCTTGCAAGTACAGTATAGATCATAACCAGCTCCTGCATAATTTTATAAAAAAATCAGCCGTGCACTCCGATTCGACAGGTCAGCCCGGCCGCAGTTTCGCAAGACCAGACCCAGGTTGATCTATGGCACCCGTCCGTATCCGGGTGGGCTGCTTCCGTCAAGACCTGACCCGTTGTCCGGATCGGACGTTGCATAGGACCTGGACCCGATATGTCCTGCAAAACCGTTGGGACGAACTTACCCTGCCTGCTCGGAGAATTCAGCCCCGCGTATGGCGGATTTCGGGCATCCGTCGTAAAACGGACGAGGGCACCGCTAACGCCCCGCCTAGCACGGCTGATTTTTCTCTATCATTATTATATACTTGTAAAATAGCTAAACCCTTATTCTATAAACAAGCCCTCAAATATCAATTACTATTTTGCATGCACAAAAAGAAGCAACCATTACTAATGTCAGAAAATATTCTCGTACCCTTAGAGCCTCTAACAAAAAGAAGAATTTGCCAAATGATTCCAGCATATTTTAATACAACCTATTATCATAAATGCTTCATGAATATCGGATCTGCGTTCGTAACGCACTCGCAGCCTGCGATTTTGATCAAGCCAAGCCAATGTACGTTCAACCACCCAACGGTAAACACCAAGACCACTGCCATTTTCGGTTCGTCGCCGAGCCAATATGGGTTCAATCCCTTTTGCTCTCAATTGTTAACGATGGGGTTGCGAAATCCAACACGATTATCAGATCTAATATAACCTTTTAACTCCTTAATTCCATGTTCATAAATAAATCCATTTAATTCCAGATAATCAATGCGATTAATCCCAATATCCTAAGGTGCATCCGTGCCAATATGCACAAAGCCACTGTACATAACTTTTACCTTGTATGCCTTGTCCAAGTTGTTTTTGATTGTCTCTTAACTGCATGTCATCCGGGTCTATATAAAATTTCATCTTCGCTGGTTCGTCAAGTGATTGTAAAATAAAAGCAGCGATATCTACCGCTTCTTTTCTGCAATAATTCAGATGTTCTGCAACCCGAACAGCAGTTGCTGCAATATGAGCCGATGCTGAGCCGCTCTTACATTTATTAACATAGCTGAACTGAGCATGATCTGCCCACTGATTCTGAGAACATCCAACTTTTTGTTTTTCAACCGGCTGCCATAAATTAGTTGGTAAATGCACTCGAAAACACCAATAGGTAAGACCATCGGTATCAGTCCCCAAATTAATTTCATATTTCCACCACTGATACAATTTATCCAGCCATTCTTCTTTACGCTCAGGCCATAAATCAACCAGACAGTAAAGGCTCTCCGCAACTAAGTGCTGAAACAATGCCGCACTTCGAATCCTATATCCCTCATGTTCGGATTTCCATGTCATAGTAGAGCGTATAGGTGCTTTATCTGCCTGATACAATTTACACAAACGCCTTGATTCTTCCTGGAAACGAAGTTCCCCGGTTATCCTGGCAGCGATTAGCATCATTGTCAAACAAACAACCGCATGTGGTTGACACGCCCAAAATACTACGCCGCTATTAAAATAATGCCAACGGTAATCTATCTCTATCCAGAAATCTGCCCAAATTTCAATAAGATTTGAAATCCGTTTTTTTAGATTCAAAGGAGCAACTTTTGATAATTCATAAAAACCTAAAAATAATTCAGCATACTGATCTATACTTAATTCTTTACTGGGTTTAGCTCCGTAAGGCTTGGTAAGCAAACCAGAACGAGAATTCCTGACCTGCATTTTCTCTATTGCCTCGACAAACTGGTCTATTTCTTCAAAAATGGCATCTGAGCCTCTTTTGCCATCGCCGGCATCAACACTGCTAACTACCTGGACCTGATAAGCAAGGCTCTTAATATAAGCACCCATTGTCATCCATGTGTCTTCGTAGTTCCACATACCCGCAAGATTATCAGTTATCCCCTCCCCCAAATCAAACCCCCGCATTTCAGCCTCTGTAAAAGGTTCATAAGTTTTCTCAGAAATCATACTGACAAGCAAGCCTTTGTCGCCGGCAAAATGTTCTCTGAAAAAAGAAATGTGCTCTTTGCTAAGTTTTTTCAGCATTATTCCATATTCCTGCTTTTCGTTTATTTAAACGCGGATTCAACTCCCAAGTGCAACACGTGATGTTTTGAGCTGTGAGTTATTGCAGAGTACTTCATAGGGGGTTTTGAATCAAGGTTTTTTCTGGGTCGGTGATTCAGGCGGGGTGCATGCTGTGTTTGTAGGTGAAATCTCAACAGCTATTGATTTCGAATGTTCGTAAAACCGAATTCTGTCGTTAGCGTATCAGCTATTAGCAATCGTATTCGCATTTAGGAAAAAACCAGTCTGTAATTGAATGTTAGTTGAATTAGCTTTGTTCTAACATTCTCAAGCGCGAAGCATGCCGTCGGTGAATATCAGAACAAGGAAATTTGCATTAAAACAGTGGTTTTATACCTATTTAGGACATTCTAACATTCTTAAGAATGTTAGAATGAGAATTGCGGAATATAGGCGAGAAATGCAATATTCTGGCGTTTTGGGATTTTTAAGATTTCGGGCAGGTAAGATCGCTATGTCGCTTCGATACATTTTTTCGCCTTCAGCGAAAAAATACTCAGCGACCGTGGTTTTCAGGCGTATAGAAACGCCCGAACGAATACAAATCTACATGTTTTATGAGGTGCACCCAAAAAGAACAATTAGTTTCTATCGACATTTGCGGCAAATGATTTTATAGTAATATGTATGGCGGACGTAGTGGAATCTAAAATTCGATCAGCGTTGACGAGTGCCCTTGCTCGTTGGCGGATATTCAATCTGTCGTTGGCAGCAAAGTGCCGACTGTTGTTCGGATTAGCTGTCCTCTTGATAATAGCGGTTGCACTTTCGATGCCTTGGTATCGAATGGAGCAGCTTGTCGAAGACCAGCATAGCAAACAGGCACAAGCAATAGCTGATGCTTTTTTGATTTTCGATGTACATCGAAAATATACCGGTCTTGCTCCGTCTCAGCTTCGATATTATTTCAGCGAGCAACAGCAGCAGGGCTATCCGCGTCCGAGACTAATAAAACTAACGGGTAAACCATCGGAACAGCCTCAGGAAGGAGATAAATTTACGCAAAATGCAATAAAACTCTTTCGCGACGACCCGTCGGTTCAGCGTGTTTGGCGGACAGAGCGGACTCCCGAAGGTAGAAAGATAGTGCATTATCTCCAAGCTGTCAGAGTTAAGCCCGCTTGCCTCGATTGTCATCAGCAGGTCGTGCCCGGTGAGCAATATCGGCTAAATGAGCTTGTAGGTGTTATTAGCTTGGCGCTGTCAGCTGATCCTACCGATCAACAATTACTGTGGAACAGAGCTTCAATAATAGCAGCTGTTGCGTTGGCGACACTCTGTGCGATAGCGGTCTTTTATCTTATTACTCATTGGCTTGTACTGGCGCCGATAGATCAGCTTAAACAGGCAGCAGAGCAGGTATCAAAGGGCGACCTCGATGTCCGCGTGAAAGTACAAACAGGCGACGAATTCGAAGACCTCGCAGAAACGTTCAATCAGATGCTCGATAACCTTGCGGAATCACACGAAAAATTAGAGATTATAAACAAATCGCTCGATGCCAAATTGGGCGAGCTTTCGAAAGTAAACGTAGCTCTGAATGAATCTAACAGAGTCAAGAGCGAATTTATTGCAAACGTTAGCCACGAACTGCGCACCCCGCTGAATTCAATAATCGGGTTTGCGGAATTGATATTGAATCATCCAGCCCTCAAAGATGATCCGAAGATATCCCGTTATGCGAATAATATCCTGATGTCAGCTCGCACGCTGCTTGGCATTATCAACGAGCTTTTGGATTTAGCTAAGATAGAAGCGGGGAAGATGGAGCTTTACATCGAAAAAGTAGCTTTAAGCGATTTGTGTGAAAATTTGTATAATCTCATAAAGCCCTTAGCTGACAATAAGCAATTGTCGTTTGATTTGTCTATCGAAGAAGACCTGCCTATAATGGATACCGATCCGGGAAAACTTCAGCAGATACTTTACAATCTCTTATCGAACGCCGTCAAATTTACACCCGAAGGTGGCAGGGTAGTTCTTCGCGCACAAGCGGTTCATCCCGAGCAGATTCGAATCAGTGTTTCGGATACTGGTCCCGGTATTCCACCCGAGCAGCAAGAAGCGATCTTCGAAAAATTTCAGCAGGCGGACGGCTCGATTGCTCGCGAGTATGGCGGAACGGGATTGGGATTAGCTATCGCAAAAGAGCTTACAATTATACTTGGCGGAACGATAACCGTAGCTTCAAAGCCCGGCGAGGGTGCGACTTTTTCCATAACTCTGCCCATCTCGACAAAGAAAAGTTAGCTGTTGATAATGCTCTTGCCTATCATATCGTTCGGTACGGGATATCCTAATTGGGTGAGTAGGCTCGGCGCAAAATCGTAAATGGAAATTTTCTTTCTGCTATGTTGATTACCGATTCCCGCACCAGCTGCAATGAACATACCATCGATATTATGGTTCGCATCATCGGGGCCTGTGTCGTTTTCAAATGTATATATATCCGGATTGCCTACCGTCCCGACGCTACGCCAATCGAGACCGCCAAACAAAACAATCAAATCAGGCGGTGTGCCGTTAACGGTTTTGTATATATCCTTAGGACGATATACTTTCGTTCCCATCGGTTTACCCTGATGGTCTTTCATCGATTCCAATTCGTCGATTAGCTTGTTGCAAAACCGTTCGTATTCACTTTCCGGCAGTTGACCATCGGGTTCTCTGCCTTTAAGATTGATAAAGCATCTTCCGTAATATCCGCCCTCACCCCATGCGAGAGTCTTCGACCAATCGATTTCGACATCAGCGAAGCGTGTCGGTTCGGAAGGCATATTTTTTAATGTAAGGTACCCTTTACGAATCAGCCAATCGTTAAAGCACACCCCGCCTACCATACATTTCGCACCGTGGTCGGAAACTATCCAGATAGCTGTCGTTTCCAAATCAATAAATTCCAGCAGCGATGCAATCTGATTATCGATATATTTGTAATAATCGAGAATCGCTGTCTCGAATTTATTGCCAGGCTGATAGCGATGATGTTTCGGATCCATATACTGCCAAAATCCGTGATGAATCCGATCGACGCCCATATCGACCATCCAGAACAGATCCCAATCGTACTTTTTGATGAAATGCCGAGTGAGTTCGAATCGCTGCTCCGCCATCCGATATATCTCGCTCAAAAGCCAATCTTTTTTCTCCGTACGATATCCTTTGACATCGATGATATATTCGTTATTCGTCAGCTCGAGTACTTCATTTCTCAGCTCGGGCGGATATGTAAAGTTGCTATCGATACTTGGTGTCAAAAAGCTGCTTATCATCCAGCCATTGATTTTGCTTGGCGGATATGTCTGAGGAACGCCGAAAACAAAAGACTTTTTCCCCGATTGCCCGAGAATATCCCATATACGCGGCACTTTGACAGCTAAGTTAGTTGCGAAAATCAATTTATCGTAAGAATAATCCGCTCGATTACGAAAGCCATAGACTCCTATGGTTCCCGGATCTTTGCTCGAAGCCATCGCTGTCCACGCTGGTATGGTTATAGGCGGAATTGTGCTTTGCATCACGCCGAAAACGCCTTGCTCGGCAAGAAATTTGATCGTTGGCAGCTGATCGTAAAATTTTTCAAACGTCAGAACAGGATCGCAGCAATCAAGCCCGATTATCAACGCCTTTTTCGCACTAACTCGTGATGACTTTTTTAAGAACATATTATCTCTTTTCAAATAACAACCGTTTGAGAATTATTCAGATATTCAATAACAGCGGACTTTACCCGTTCGATGACTTCATCCATTTCGCCGGTAGTAATTATACCCGCTGCTTGTGCATGTCCGCCTCCGCCCAGCGATTTTGCCAACGGCAATAAATTGACCTCATCATTCGCACGAAGATTTATTCTTATCCTGCCGGGGGCTACCTCGCTAAACAAAGCTGCTATCTTGACTTCATCTATTGAACGTGGAATACTTACCTGCTCGTCAATGTCCGCGGGCGAGGCACCGATCGAATCGAATTCATCAAGAGTTATACTGCTCCATGCGAATCTTCCGCACTCCGATATGTTCGTATTTTTATATATCGTCTGCATTAGCTTAAATTCACTGACAGCTAAACTTCGATATAGCTTCTGGCATACCCATCCGATGTTTGCGCCGGCGTGGGCAAGTTTGGCAGCTACGGTTAATGCTTGTTCGTCTGTCCCGTACAACGAAAACCCGCACGTATCACAATGCAAGCCAGCATAAAGTAAACTTGCCTGTTCCGACGAAAGCGAAATTCCCATCGACTCGAGCAATAGATATATCATCTGAGCGGTAGAACGAGCCTGCGAATCGACCCAATTATATCTGCCAAACAATTCATTTCCGAGATGATGGTCGATATTGCATATTGGCTCATCGGGCAGTGAAAATTCTTTTGGCAGATTGATTCTGCTTCGCAGTGCGGTATCGAGCACGATTATCAAATCACAATGTGCGGAATTTAGCTCGCTGAGATCGGCAGGCGTAATTTTCGGAATAACGTCGAGCAAAAATCCGAATTTTCTGCTGACGGATTTTATAGGCAAAACAAGCTTCGCCTGCTTGCCTAAACCGCACAATACGGAAGTCATAACGATAAGCGTAGAAATACAATCAGCGTCGGGATTGATATGCCCTGCTATCAACGGGGCATTACTCTTTTCTATAGCAGTTCGTACACTATCCATAATTGCTTATTTTTTCGAGGATGGCTGGGTTGTCGGTTTGCGTTTGATGATTTTTTTCGACTTAGCGGTACGGACGATATCCACCTTGACCGCTACGATGTCGCTACCTTTTTTATATCCTTTAACGACAACCGAATCACCTGACTTGACCTTGGTTATATCCGAAAGTTTACCGTCAATGTATATTTCGGTGTCTTTGGTTATTCTGCCAGCAATAAACATCGTTTGTCCGCGTTTGGGATTATACCATTCCATCGAGACGGTTTTGCTTTTCAGGTCAATTGTGTCGATAATTCCGTGTAGCGTACGATACCGCTTTTTCGAGCTTTTCGACTTACAACCGCCCGATACAATCATCATCGCACAAGCCAACGTTATCGCAACTATTAGTGTTTTGTTTTTTCTCATCACCGTTTGAATCTCCTTCTAAAATATTTCCTTGTAGAATCTTACTCAAACTGACTGATTTTAAGTACTGTTTTTGCGTAACTTTTTATTTACCCATCATTATACACAAACTGTCATTCCCGCGGAAGCGGGAATCCATATTCTCATCGACCAAATAGATTCCGCATCTCCGCTTCGCTCCGTGCGGAATGACGCGGCAGGAATAAATAGTTTTATACCAAATTGGTCAGTCTAAATAATCTTACCTTATTATATTGCCCTGTCAATGTTTTGCTATAGTTTATTGACTAATAAGTCCGATATTAACAGTGTGAAGGTATGTCTATACCAAAATATAAGGAGTTTTACAAGAGTATCATTATGACCAAGAAAAACAGAAAACAAGGGAAACAAAAAAGTGAAACGGAGGCACTGAATAAACGGGATATATTCCTGCATCTTATAAAAGTCGCACTGCTGACGATAATATGTTTGTTCCTATGGATTAGCTGCATTACCTTCGATGCAGGCGATTGGCCTAATACGAATACGTTTCCCCATAACGACCCGATTGCCAACTGGTGTGGGCCTGTAGGTGCGTGGCTCGGATATAACTTGTTCCATTTTATCGGTCAAGGTACTTGGCCATTACTTCTATTCGTAACAATCTGTTCGCTCGTGTTGATAACTCGCTCGAAACTGACGGGCTGGTGGTTCAGAATTGTCGGGATGGCTATCTTGGTAGCGGTCAGCTCGAGTATATTATCTCTGGTTCAGCCGGCTTGGCCTGACGGTCTGCCCGAAGGTAGCGGTGGTGTGGTCGGATTAGCTATAGTGTCATTCCTTCAGCAGTTCTTCTCAAAATTCGGAACATCTTTGATTTTATTGTTTAGCCTTGCCGTCGGACTGATATTGGCAGCTGACGAACTTGTCATATATCTGCCGGAATTTCTCCGAAAGACATCGCAGACACTTCATAGCTTTGTCCGTATTTTCGCTACCAAATATCTTTCTCCTTCTCCGGAGAAACTTCAGCGAATAAAGGCACTGCCAGCACCGGCGGGAACAATTTCACCGAAAGAAATTTCCAGCGAGGTGATAGATGAAGATGAACAAGAGCAAGAGCAAGAAGAAGAGGAACAGGTTATTAAACCGCTCGAAAAAGTCGAGCCTAAAATCTTTGTCTCTCGTTCGCTCGAACACCATAAGCCAGCTAAGAAAGCTACTCACGCTGGCAGAAATTATGACGATTGGGAGCTACCACCACTCGACTTGTTGAACGATGAGAAAAATACCCTGCCCGAAGATCACGAGCAGCAAGTTCGACATAAGGCACGTGTATTGGAAAAAACGCTTAGCGAATTCAAAATAGAGGCGGTCGTTGTCGAGATCGACACAGGCCCGGTGGTTACTATGTTCGAACTTCAGCTTGGCCCGGGGATAAAAGTAAAAAGCATAGATGAACGCTCAAAAGACCTTGCTCGTGCCCTCAAATCACCTTCGGTAAGGGTGGTAGCGCCTATTCCCGGAAAAAATACGATAGGCATCGAAGTGCCAAATCTCGAAAAGCAGCCGGTAAGGCTAAGAGAGCTTATCGACCTTTCGGGCTCTGTTCCCGCTAAGATGGAAATTCCCGTCTTTCTCGGAAAAGACGCCAGCGGTAATCCGCTTGTATATGACCTTACATCGATGCCACACTTGTTAATCGCTGGAACTACAGGCAGCGGAAAGAGCGTCTGTATCAATTCAATCATTATGTCGATGCTACTCACGCAAAGGCCAAGCAATGTAAAGATGATTTTGGTTGACCCCAAGATGGTAGAGCTGAGCAGCTTTAAGGATATTCCTCATCTTATGTGTCCGGTAGTGCACGATACCGATAAAGCGGAAGCTATTCTCGAATGGTTGGTGCAAAAGATGGAAGAACGCTATGCGATATTAGCGGAGGCTCAGGTGAGGAATATCCACGCATACAACCGACTTGGCAGGGAGAAACTTTTGGAACGGTTCAACCCTGCTGACGAAGAAGAAGCTGCCAGAATCCAGACGCATCTTCCTTATATCGTTTTCATTATCGACGAGTTAGCGGATTTGATGATGGTAAGTCCCAAAGAGGTCGAACTCTATCTTGCGCGTTTGGCACAAAAGAGCAGAGCTGTCGGCATTCATATGATATTGGCAACGCAACGACCCGAAGCGAAAGTGGTTACTGGTTTGATAAAATCGAATCTACCTACACGAATCGCATTTAGAGTCAATAGTAGGCTTGATTCACGAATCGTGCTCGACCAAAACGGAGCGGAAGATCTGCTCGGTCAGGGTGATATGCTCTTCCTTCCGCCTGGCTCGGGCAAACCCGTCCGTGCTCAAGGCACGCTTGTCGATGATGTCGAATTGCGCAATGTATTGAAATATCTCGCTGAACGTGGTGAGCCTGAATTCTATGACGAGCTTATGCAGATAGGGAAAGTTGATATAAGCGGTATCGAGCAAGACGAAATGTTCGATGAAGCTGTCCGAATAGTGCTCGAAACCAAACGTGGGAGTGTCTCGCTGCTTCAGCGTAAGCTTAACATCGGATATTCGCGTGCATCGCGCTTGATAGAGCAGATGGCGGCAGCTGGCATCGTGGGTGAATACAAAGGCTCGCAAGCTCGCGAAGTTACAATGACACTCGAAGAATATGAAGCTCTGAAAAAACAGATGCAGCAGGAAATCGAAGCAGGTATGACCGATTGATAGCGAACGAAATATGTCGCGGCGCGTACTTTGAAAAGTTCAGCGTCAATGAGAGACTAAAAGTTCGCTTGAATATTTAACTCGTCAGTCGGGCTCTGCGATATTCGATGGCAAATTGCGTTCCGTCATAGCCCGGATCATCTGCTCTCAAATCTGTTAGGAATATTTCAGCACCATTATTAAGCCACGACATTCTCGCTGCTATTGCTGTCAATTCCGGTGCGAGCAACTCCGACATCTCAATAGGCGGATTTGCTTCTCTGCCTGTCAGATACGGCAGAGCCGCTTCGAGCATCGAGCGATATATAATACTATTATCTATCGTTATCTGTGCTACCGTTTTATCCGTAACCGCGGTAATGTGAAAAGGAATCCAACTTTGTTTACCAACCGTAAGCAGTCCGATCTTACCGCTGGAAAAGTTTACCATAATCTGCTTTTGGACGCTGCTGCCAATATACCTGACCGAACGAATATCCGCGCCCATCAAACTACATAATAACGCATAGGCGTGAATGCCGTAATTAAACTCATCGGTACCGCAGCCGGCGTAGCCTGTATGTACTTCGCCTCGCTGGTCCGGTGGTTTTGCTAAAAATTCCCTTACCTCTTTCGAAAATCTAAGCGACGAACCACCGGTAATTTGCTTACCCGACTTCGCCCAATCCAAAAGCTGATTCGCATCTCTGAGGTTGCCGATAACGGGCTTATCAAGCAGGACAGATTTATCCTCTTCGATAAACGGACGAGCCTGCTCGATATGTTTATCCCAGTTAGCTGTATGCACAATTACACCATCGACCAACTCCAACATATCTTCAAGTTTATCGACCGCATTGGCAATATCGAATTTTTTGCAAAACTCCTTTGCAAATCCTGCGGGTCGAGTCTCGCCCGAATCCCACGCAGCTACTACCTCGGCATCGACCGATTTTTCTTTCGTCAAATCTCTGATAATAGGCACCCAATTTTCGGGATGAGAAGTACATAGCCCGACAAGTCCGAGTTTGAATGACATAGTAAAACCTCCGTAACTTTTAATATTTCAGGAA
>WFQY01000004.1 GCA_015486815.1 Phycisphaerae bacterium
AGATGTGTATAAGAGACAGCTTCCAATATGTTATACAGACTTCGGACAGCTCCCGCTTTCGGATCGTCAGCTGCATAAACCACTCTTTCGAGACGAGCAAGGACAATCGCACCGGCACACATAACACAAGGTTCAAGCGTAACGTATAGGGTACAATCGTTAAGCCTCCAATCGCCAATGGCAGCTGCCGCTGACGTAATTGCAATCATCTCAGCATGTGCAGTAGGGTCGTTTAGCGTTTCACGCTGATTGTATCCCTTAGCGATAATTTTATCATTACGCACAATTACCGCACCGACCGGCACTTCGTCTTCTGCGAAGGCGGTTTCTGCGAGTTTGAGTGCCTGCCGCATAAAATATTCGTCCGATGTATCAAGCATAATTATATTCCGTAAGGTAAGTCATTGTGTAAGCACAATGATTTTAGCTGCCAATTTAGCTGCCAAAAATTCTGTCGTTACCTGCCCGCTGATAGGCAGCACCTCGACAATGTCCGCACCGATAATAGAATAGCTGTTGGCTAATCGACTAAGCAGTTTATTAACATCATACCAATCAAGCCCGCCGGGCTCGGGTGTGCCGACCGCTGGCGCAATTGCAGGGTCGAAACCGTCGATATCTATCGTGATATATACTTTTCTATTCAGCGATAATATCGCTTGATCTATCCAATCGTCAGTTCCCGATGTCCGTATCTGCTCCGCTGTTATGACAGTGTAATTGTTTCGTTTAAGATACGAAAATTCCTCCTGCGAGGTATTTCTTATCCCGACTGAGACGGTCTCAATACCCAATTCGTGAACTCTGCGAATAACGCAGGCGTGCGAAAATTTACTGCCCTGCCATTTATCGCGCATATCCAAATGGGCATCGATATGCAGGACGGAAAATTTTTTGTGTCGTTTTTTTTGAGCCTTGATTAGCCCCTGCGTTATCGAATGCTCACCGCCAAGTGCGATAAGAAATTTTCCGTCGCGGACAATTTTTCTGGCAGCTTTGAATATATTATCAATGTTTTTTTCCGGACAGCTAACATCGGGCTCGAGTGGTTCCAACGTAGCGATACCCGGAAGATGAATTTCACGCCCGAGTATCGGGTCGAATAATTCCACCTGACGCGAAGCATTAATAATCGCAAAAGGTCCCTCACGCGTTCCACTGCGATATGAAGTAGTTGCATCATAGGGAACGGGAAGAATCGCATATTGCGATTTTGCATAATCGCTGTATTCTTTTTCGAGCCCTAAAAAGTTAAATGGCAGAGTGTCCATCGTAAAATTACTCCAGACAATCTTTTGTTATTTCCTTCCATTCCTTGATAGCGATCGGATTGTTTTTCGTTGCTTGTGTCATATCTTTCATCAGCTCATCTCGTTTAAGGTAAAGCCTCTTATGCTCGCGAGGCCGATTTTTGCTAAGCACATATTGACAGATAATTGGAAACGTAATTGAAGCGCACGAATAAACAACCATATGATTGACATCATCGTCCTTGAGTTTGCCCCAGCTTTTCGCTTCCTGCGGAGTAGCACCGGAAAGCCCACCCCAATGCGGTGAATCAGTGGTAAGCTGAATGAAGTAATCATGCCCACCACTATGCTTCGGGTCGCGGAGTATCTGCCAGAGCATCGGCTGAGTCTGCATATAAAAGTTCTTAGGCGAACCGCCGCCAACCTCGATAACACCGTTTTTGTCAGCGTCTCTGACAATAGCTGTCGTCTCCAAGACATCAAGTAACGGGTCGATAAATATCGGTTTGTTCCATATATGGCAGAGCGCTATATTCATAGCTATCGATGAATCGCCGGGCGAGCTTGTATATATCGGAACGTCATATTCAGCTGCTGACACCAACAATGATTTTTCCGGATGCGGTGCGATTTTGGATACCGTTTTACCAAGCTGATAATGCAGCTGAGCGGTTGAAATTTTTTCGGAATCGGAGAAATTCGCAATCGCTTTGAGAATGACCTTATCAGTCGCAGTCAGCGTCTCATCATCGTGAATAAATACATCATAGATTCTTGCGATTCGCTCCTCCGCAAGCTCAGCGTCATCGACTTCCGCATTGCCCTGTATCATCGGATAATTGAAAGGTCGATGCAAATCGTGATAGAGATTTGCACCTGTGCTTATTATAAAATCGATATATCCTCGCTTGATTAACTCGATGATGGGACCTGACATTCCGATAGGAGTCATCGCCCCTGCAAGCGTCAAGGCTATCGTCGCACCCGAATCGATCATCTTCGAAAAGATTTTGGCAGCCTGTGCAAGCCTACGAGCGTTAAAGCCGGAACGCAAAAATACATTGTCTATCATATCAGCTAACGATTCGTTGCCTTCAAGCTCAAGGGGCTCGATCATCCTGCCGCAAAATTTATCGCTTATATGATGCGCAGATGGATTGTTGCTTTTTTCTTTGTCCATTTTTCTCCCTGATCACGTTATAAGGAATCAGCAGACGAACACAGCTGCTGCCACTACCGTTGTCCACAAACCATTTTTATCGCCTTCCGCTGTCTGAACGATTGCCCGCGATTCGACTATCTTTCCGCTCATTCGATAGATTTCGCGTCTGGAATCATAATCGGTATCGGGGTCAAATTCTATGCCTAACGTAGTCGCCAGCATAGTGGCAGCCATATCTTCGACAAGGTCGGCACACTTGCGCTCGGTAAGCCCATACCCGTGATGCTCGGAAATATATCCGTAATGTTGTCCTGAAGCCGGCGTTGCCAATCCTATACCCGCACAGGTAAGACGATTAGGCTCGTTTGTTCTCGACTCCGCTAAAACGACATATGTTATTTGTCCTGGCTTGAGCATACTTAATCCCCGTTTGCGAGAAATTATTTTACAGCCAGGCGGAAATATCGAGCTAACCTTTACCAGATTAAGCGGAGCAATACCAGCGTTTCGAAGAGCTACTTCGAATGACTGTAAGCTGTGTTTATGCTTCCCTACACCTTTCGTAAAAAACATATATTGTGGAATAGGACCAGCTGACATTGGAATTTATCCTCACAAAAAATCCGAAAATTAACCAAAATGTAAATTATAATAAGATTACTGCATAAGGGCAAGTATAGGAAACTACTATTTTTGCCTGCTTTGATATTCCATTATCATTTCGAGATACGATTTTGTAATTGCAGGTTCACCAGCAAGGTTTAAGTCTTTAAGGACATTATCGATGGTTTCTTTATCAGGTCCTTCTATCTCAATGAAGTTTCCTATATCGGTAATGTTATCAACTTCTATCGTACAATTACCGTACCGCCACGAATTTCTTTTTTTGGTGTATGCGATAAACGGCTTGAGTCCCAACGCTTCGAGTAAACTCTGTATTACGTCGGGCGATTCGATTGCAAGTTCTATTTCCCTTCTGCATTTGTAGGCATTGTCCTGCCTGCGTCCCTTGAAAGTCAAACGATAACTCGTATGCCCTTCATTTACATCATCTCTTGCGCGAAGACGAAGTGCGGAATCGTTCCTTTTAAGCTTATTGTCTTCGAAATCGAAAAACATATCGGTTTCCGACCAACAGCCTATAAACTCAGCACCAAGCGATCTTAATCTCGCCTCAACTGCAGACGTATCATCGCACGCAATTTTGACTTCCAATTCTATGTGATCTATTTCGTCCATCTTTCCTGTCTTTTTTCCGGTAAATTTTGCAACATAATCTTATCGAAAATAGTTTCCTTGTCCAGATAGTTTTTGTATTTGTTCGATAATATTTTCCATATGAATTGCAGGCAGATATAATTATATAGAATGTGCGCAATAGGGAATATTATGAATTACGCACCGGAGCCAGCAACGATATTATTTTTCGTTGTGATAATCGTGATGATTACCCTGACGGGCAGAAGACGCAAAAGGAAATAGCGTATCGATTATTTTACCTTTCCGCCAGCTATCATCTTCTCGATAATTCCCGAAAATTCCTGCTCGCCACGCGGATTGTATCCCTGATGAGCTTCTAAGATTTTACCATTGGCATCTACAATCAGCATAGTGGGAATGGAACTAACCTTCATAGGCGGAGCAAATTTTTGCGCACTATCGTTTAAGATTGGAAATGTCAGTTTATGCTTTTTTGCAAACGCTATTGCTTGTTTAATACTTGCTTTCCTATCGAGATTGATACCTATTACCTGAAATCCTTTACCCTTATACTCTGCATATAACTTCTGCAATTCCGGAAGTTCCATTCTACAAGGCGGACACCAACTCGCCCAAAATGTGATGAAAGTAACTTTTTTACCAAGCAACGATTTGACGGCAACGTCTTTGCCACTTCGCAAATCAGGCAACGATACATCGGGAATAACCTTTCCCTCCATAGGATAGCCGAACCATCGAGTAAATGAAAATCTGTCAACCTTCCTCGCTCCCGCTGGCGGTGCGACTTTGAATTCCGATTTATCAATAGGTGCATTTATTTTCACCTTTTTATATGTTATTGTAAGATTCCACCTGCCAGCTTCGGGAGTAATCGGTGTAACGGTGATTTTATGAACAAGATGCGTAGAAGTATCAATTAGCATTTGTTTACTCACGCTATTCTTGATGTACTTTATTTTCCAGTAAGTTTTGCCATCTATCTTCACCTTGCCTTCATAGCTAAGATGTTTGGCATCCTTCATAAAAGCTTCATAGGGTTTGTCCGAAAAAATAGCATTAACGATAGATGATAAACCACCTATCATTATCATATTCGATATATCTTTCGCAGACAGTTTTGCCGGTGCCGGTTTGACAATATATTGTTGCAGAGGGACCAGATAAGCCTGTATATATTTTCCGTCCGATGTCAGGACAAAGCTAACCCATTGAAAAAATATTTTATTAGGTTTCTCGACCATCAGCCGAGTAACTCTCTTTTGTGTCCTGCGAGTTTCCGCTCGGGTAGTTGCGGTAATAGCTAACTCTGCTTCGTGTTGGTAGGTTTTACAGTTGTGATATATCGCAAACGTTTCTTTGAGGATTTGCTCAGCCTTGGCAGCTTTTGCGTTAGCCGCTTTCGACGATGTAGGCAATGCCTTGCCCGCTCGTACACTCAAAGGAGCAATCAGCATACAAAATGCGCAAAAAATATTTAACTTCACAATTCGTTTCATTATAAATTCCTTTCCATAAAAATATTCTCAATTTTTCTATAATTCTTCTCTTTCCGAGCCACAGATATGCTCGAGAATTCTATCAAAATCATCGAGCGAATAATATTCGATAACCACTTTCCCCGAATCTTTTTTTCGAGAAGGCAGGATTTGCACTTTCGTGCTTAATGCACGAGTCATTTGTTGTTCGAGGTCGAGGATATTCGGATTTTTTTCCACTGCTTTTTTCGTGGTTTTAGGCGATTTACTGTGAGCTACTATCTGCTCTGTCTGTCTGACGGAAAGCCCCTGTTGAACCACGCGAAAGGCGAGTTTTATTTGCTCCTCGCTATTTTCGAGACCCGCTATCGCACGCGCATGTCCCATCGAAAGTCTGTTTGCACGGAGCAGCTCGATTATCTGCTCGGGCAGAGAAAGCAATCGAAGATAGTTTGTAACTGTCGTTCTGTCCTGCCCCAACCGTTCAGCGATTCCCTCGGTCGTCAGATTAAATGTATCCTGATACTTTTTATATGCCAACGCCCTATCGACACAATTCAAATCTTCGCGATGAATATTTTCCACCAACGCTATTTCGATAAGTTCTTGCTCGGTTGCGTCCCTAATAACCGCTGGTATCGCATTGATGTTTAGTTTACGAGCTGCTTCAAGTCGGCGTTGACCTGCGATAAGCTGATAACGACCCTCTCGCAATCTAACTACGATTGGCTGAATTACACCGTATTGGCGAATCGATTCAACGAGTTTTTCCAGTTCCTCTTCGCTTACCCGAGTTCGCGGCTGATATGGATTCGGATCTACTCTGTTTATAGGTATAAGTCTGGTAGCGGTTTCCGTCTTATGATGTTCCGAAGTCTCTATTGATTGACCGACCGAACTTTCTCCGTGCTGAGGGGTATCTTCCGTATGCACCGCAGCTTCACCTAACAGAGAGGCTAATCCTCGACCGAGACGTGGTTTATCCTTATTCATAAGTAATTTCGAATCGATAATAAATCTACTTCAGTTTGGTTTCATAACCTGTGTATTTCATAAATAACTCAGGCGTAATCACAGGTATATTCAACGCCTGTATCTGATCCTTAAGATCATTATATTGACGAAATCTTTGCAATTTGCGTTTATATTCTTTCATAGCTTCGGTAGATGCGCCTAATCCAGGTGAAACCGGTTCTTCTCCCGGGACACCTAAGATAACAAAATTAACCGCTGGCGAAAGTTGTGGCAGTATTGTTCCTCTCGCACGAGTTACAATTTCCTCTATACGCTGCCTACCGGCAGGATCGATTATACCGTCCTTATTCAAATCAAATTCTCCGAGTATAAATATCTTCAGTCTCAACTCGCGGTCATATATTAAGTTGAGTATCAGATCGCCTTTCAATATCGGATTATCGTCAAGCGAGCTTACTATTCTGCATTCCGACGTTATATCACTTACATCGGTAACTTCCAGAACTGCTTTTATAGGAGGTTTTACCTGTCCCTTTTGCGTAGCGGAAATCACCACAAAGCGCAATCCCGGCTGAACTCCCTGCTGTTTGCCAAGGCTGATGTAAACAACCTGATCCGATATATCGAGTACCGCACCATCTGTTCTTTTGGTAAGATCATCAACATTAAGCGAAGCGGTTGTACGCAATTCGACCGGACCAAGCTCACGTGTCGATGCAATCAGCAACGTAAGATTACGTTTGATAATATCGCGCAGGTCGTTGATATTACGATTAAAATCTTTTTCCATCTTGGTAAGTTGAGTCCTTAACTCCGCACTTACCTGCGATTTTATCGTCTGTAGCTGTTGAGTATATTGAGCTTTATATGAATTCACCAGACGCTGAAGGTTTTTCAGCTGACCGAGGAACTTTTGCACATTCGATTGAAATTTCTGCTCTAACTCTTGATATCCCTTCGTAATAGTATCGTTACGAGCTTGGATCTGAGCTATTTGATTTTTGAGGTCATTTATCTGCTGAGCTTGTGCCTGCAGAGCGGTTACTGCCTGCTGAATCGCACCTACAAGATCCGATTGTGCAACTTGTTTAACAACCGGCGCTATTGATGACGGAAGATTTTTCACCATAGCATTAATCTTATCAGCTGCTTCTTTGCTCGTAGATACGGCACTACCGGTAACCATCTGCGCCAATCTGTCACGATCAGCAAGCAAAGCTTCGACAGCTGTCTGCTTCGGTTTTGCCGATTCTCCCATAGTTTTATATGGTTCAAGCTTACCGGAATTTTTCAGCCTAGTCCCTACGTACTGCTCAAATAAATCGGTAGCTCGTGTTGCTTGCAGTTTAAGGTCTTCCTGATGGACAAACAGCAAAACCAAACCCGTAGTGGAAGCTAAAAATAAAACGACAAAAATAATCAGAACATAAAGCGGAACGCTGCGACCGGTTGATGGTTGTACAGCCATTCTTGTGCTCCTTTCAACAAGCAAGATAATTAATATTACACAATACCATACGGCGCACTACAAACCTAAAGTGCGCCTATAATATGATTTAGGTTAAGTCCTACCGTCCTGTTAGTCAATAAAAAAGTTGACTAAACGACAAATAGATAGTAAACAATATCGTGAGTAAATTATGAATACCATCAGCCAAAATCGCAAAAAATTTTATATCATAGATGGCCATTCTCATCTTTATGCTGCCTATTACGCTATTCGAGGGCTCACCAGCCCATCGGGCGAGCCTACAAATGCTGTCTATGGTATGACTTCGGTCATTCTGAAAATTCTTCGCGAACATCAGCCCGATTATATCGCCGCTGTCTTCGACCCACCTGGCAGAACATTCCGACAGGATATATTCGAAGAATACAAATCGCAACGGCCACCTATGCCCGACGACCTCGTTACGCAAGTAAATAGAATTCAGCAGGTAATGCTATCGCTGGGCATAAAGGTCGTAATGATCGACGGATACGAAGCTGATGATGTAATTGCAACTCTCGCAAAACAAGCTCAAGCAATGGATATCGACGTAGTCATCTGCTCGAAAGACAAAGACCTTGAGCAATTGATAAATCATTATATTAAAATTTACGATTCCACCAAAGACAAATTCACCGACATCGATGAGCTGATGAACAAAAAAGGCATTACCCCTCAGCAGGTAATCGATATGCTTGCATTGATGGGTGATAAGGTTGACAATATCCCCGGCATCCCGGGCGTAGGCGAAAAGACCGCTGCCAAACTCATCAAAAATTACGGATCAATCGACAACATCATAAAAAATAAAGATTATCTGCCACCGAAGATCAAAAAATATCTGTCCGACGAAAAAAATATCGATCAACTTTACCTTTCGCGCAGGCTTGTTACACTCAAAACTGACATCGACGTCGAGTTTGACCCTGAGCAATATCGTCAGGAAATCCCCGACAAAGATAAGTTGATAACCCTTTTTAACGAGCTTGGCTTTAAAAGATTTTTAGATCAGCTTGGCATAAACGAAAAAAAGCATAACATGCAATCAGCCGATGAAGCTAATGGTGCTAATGAAGCTAATGATACTAATGATGCACAGGCTCAGCCAAGTCAACTCCGTTTCGAGCAGATAACTTCTCTCGAGAGTCTCCGCAATCTCATAGAAAAATGGTCGCAATGCGAATATCTTGCTATCGATACCGAAACGACCAGTGTTAATGCAATGTCAGCTGAACTTGTAGGTCTGTCTTTCGCTATCGATGAGACAATGGGCTGGTATTTACCGCTGCGAACGAGTGATAATCAAGCTCTCGGATTTCAAGAGGCATTAACGATGGTAAAACCGCTTCTTGAAAATCCCACCATCAAAAAAATCGGACACAACATAAAATATGATTTGCTTGTCCTGCGGAATGTCGGCATTAATGTCGCTACGGTAGCTTTCGATACGATGATCGCAAGTTATGTGCTCGATCCTGCACGTTCGAGCCATAGCCTCGATTCGTTGGCGAGCCAGCTACTCGATTACAATACGACAAAAATAAAAGAGCTTATCGGCTCGGGCAAAAATCAACTTACACTCGATCAGGTCGCAACCGAAACGGTAACTCAATATTCAGCTGAGGATGCCCTTATCACATACCGCCTATTCAAATTATTCGACCGCCAATTGTGCGATGAAAATCTGCTCGAGCTGTTCCAAAAGGTCGAAATGCCCTTGGTCAAAGTATTAGCGGAGATGGAATTTACAGGCGTCGCTATCGATACGGAAAAACTCGCTGAGCTTTCGAATAATCTCGCTGACCGACTTAAACAACTCACTGATGAGATTTTCAGCTACGCTAAGCACCCTTTTAATATCGATTCGCCAAAACAGCTTGGCGAGGTTCTTTTCGACGAACTCAACCTGCCCGCTAAAAAGCTGACAAAAACCGGACGCTCGACCGATGTCGGCGTCTTGGAAGACCTCGCCCGCAAACACCCGCTACCGAAATTAATTCTCGAATACCGCCAACTTAGCAAGCTGAAAAATACCTACATCGACAAACTACCCGAAATGATAAACCCTCAAACAGGAAAGATTCACGCATCATTTAATCAGACGGTAACAGCTACCGGCAGGCTTAGCTCTTCCGATCCGAATCTACAGAATATCCCCATCCGCTCGGAGATCGGCAGACAGATACGTTCCGCTTTTATACCCGAAAACAGAGACAACAATTATATCCTTGCCTGCGACTATTCGCAAATAGAGCTTCGCCTATTGGCACATCTAAGCGAAGATGAAAATCTCATCACCGCTTTCAGAGACGATCAGGACATACACGCCTTCGTCGCTTCGCAGATTTTCAACGTCTATATCAAACTCGTTACTCCCAATCAGCGAGCTGTCGCTAAGACCGTCAACTTCGGCATTATTTACGGCCAAACCGCACACGGATTGGCGAAGACGCTTGGCATATCACGCACCGAGGCTCAAAAATTCATCAATGCCTACTTCAAACGCTATCCGGGCGTAAAGGAATTTACCCGAAAGTGCATCGCTCAAGCCCGCGAGCAAGGATATGTCGAAACTATGATGGGCAGGCGAAGGAAAATTCCCGAGATAAATTCGAAATCACCTTCGCTGCGTGCCTTTGCCGAGCGAACAGCTGTCAACACCGTAGCGCAAGGCTCAGCTGCTGACCTTATCAAGCTAGCGATGATCAATATCCACAACGAAATACAAGCGGGATGCATCTCTGCTAAGATGTTAATTCAGGTACACGATGAACTTGTTTTCGAGACGCCAAAAGCTAATATCGAGACTACCGCCAAAGAAATCTCTCAGCTTATGTCTTCTGCGATGGAGCTAAAAGTGCCGTTAAAGGTCGATTCAGCTTGGGGCGAAAACTGGCTCGAAGGGAAAT
>WFQY01000005.1 GCA_015486815.1 Phycisphaerae bacterium
CTGCAAAAACCAATGTTCCGTCTTCATTGAAAATATTGATGAAAATTGGTTTCTTATCGGAGATTCGGGATGTTACGATAATGCTCAGCTTTTCACCGGCGGAAATCTTTTTCGGTACATCAATACTAAATTTTCCTAACGAGTTATATGCTTTGCAGTTTATAGTTATTTTGTATTTTCCTTTAGGGATAGCTATCAAAACGAAATTTTGTCCGTTTATGGGAATAAGCTTATAAGTCAGCTCTCGATTATTCGAACGGACATTTTTTATCGCCCAATTTTGCGGAACATATGATATTATCTCCGTTGTCTTGCGAGAGCTTATTGTTTTGAGTTCAATTGTATGTTTGTCTCGATTCACCCTACCCGAAACCTTTACCCCCATAGTTGTAGGCAGACAAAAATTCAGCGGTAGATAATTGACAGAATACACAACAGCGGGGCTATTCGAAAATGTTAGCATCTCAAGTACCGGTTGACTATTCAATGTAATTGTTTGTTTGATTCTGCCGGTTGGTAAAGGTACGGATTTACCCGAAAATTTATTTGCACCGACAAGTCCTATCCGCCAATTTGTCTTTCGATATATCTTTCGGCAGTTCGCATCACAGGCGATGAATTTTGACTTTCGAGAATCCCTTAGACGCATCTCCCAGCAGTAAATATCCGTTTGCGTATCGAGTCCCGCTTTCACTGCATTGAAAGAAACCGTTGCCTTTTTAGCTGACGGGTTATGATTGATAATTGAAACGATTACCGCATTGCCTTGCTTCAATAGATATGTTTCAAGGTTTGTTTCCGAATCAGCCAGCCAAAACGGTTTCAGCTCCGCCTCGATGATTTTGAAAAATCGTGTTTCATAAGCAGCTCGAATGTAAGGTACTGCCCAAGGAGCAAATGCATGTGCGGGTTTAAAACCCAATCCGATCATATAGTTGCAATAAAACGGTTCGTGTTTTTCAGACCAATATAAAATACTGTTCCAACGGCTTATATCACAGCTTTGCATTACCTTAGGTCCATATACCACACCGGCAGCGTCTCTCCAATTGCCGGAAATCTTTCCGTAAGGCAGCTCGATAAATCCGCAGTCAGCAAGAGGCGTTATCCGTGCATTGAAAAATAAGGCTTTGTCCCGACCGAATTTCTTCGTATCTATTCGCCAGTTTGCCAAAAATTTTTGGCCGTCAGCGTCATAGTTCATTCGCTCATTGCCCCAATCAATCCAATCCGATTTGCTACCACCATCGAGATAGTGCAAATCGAGATTATATCGACTCATCAATGTGTGATATTGTTTTATTCTATATTCAATAGCACCCGGAGCGGACATTACCCATGGATACGAAGGCGCTTGCCTGCCCGCACGTGCTATTTTCTCTCCCGATCTGCCAACCGTAGCGAAAAATTCCGGATGCTTCTGAAAAACTTTGGAACATTCCTGAGCATTACCCTGAAAGGTATAAATCCCCACTTTTATCCTATCCGATACCCGATGTAATTTTTCGATTTCCTTGCGAACTCTGTCAGCTGTCATAAGCCCGCCAAAAACATTATAAGTTTCTGTCTGATCGAAATCGCCCCAAACGCCAAAAGGCCAGAGACAAGTAATAATATATCCTTCATCGAAGAGGTTTATCATTGTCTTTGCGCCCACCGCACATTTTCCGGGCACCATCGGCGCACTATATGCAGGGAAAAATATCGCTTTAACATCTTTTACCCAATCAGCTCGGGGATAAACAAATTTTTCGTAAAACTTTTTCACTTCTGGCAATTGGCGATAAAACTTCCAGAAATCAATCTCCGTTCCTTTCATTAGAACATAATGCATCGTTACACTTGTAGAGTTAGCTTTGATGAGTTTGTCGGTAAACATTCCCATCTTCCAGCCGTTGTGCATAAAATACGGTGCGTCTGCTCCTGTTCTTGCCCCCCACGGAAGGAGGTATTTTCCATTGCGCATATATCGATAATGGGCAACGGTTAAATTTTTCTCGCGATTGACCAGAAGCAGCATTTTATTTCCAAGCCTCGTACTTGCTCGCTCAAGAAATTTTACATCTTTACAGAACTTCGGATCGCCAAATCCGTCTCTTCCGATGTAAACACCACTGTCGGTGATTGTAGGCGAAAACTTCAACGATGAAACGAATGTAACGAAGGTAGCAGGTGAGAATTCTTTGTTGCAATGAATCGTAACTTTTTTAATTAGAATATTATTTTTAAGCTGGTACTCCTTGATTATTTTTATGCCCGACATATTATGATTTTTGCAGGCGAGAATCAGCTCATTCGCTTTATGTGTTTTTTTGATGACTCTATCATCACCTTCTCGAAATTGTCGGGTATCGCTGCGAGTCAAAAGGACGTATTGGTCTTCGCCACCAACGATAGCTTTGAAATTGGTCGGTTTGAAGAGCCCTTCGACAATCTGCCCCGTAAGTAATGAAATCCGATAGCTGATGTTGTCATTTGCAAGAGTGATGGTTTTATGTTTATTCAAATCGGTAGAAATATTTGACGATTGTTTTGGACTGACATTCTTTGGTCTCAGTAAAACGATTTCGGACAGGTAAAGCCAACGGTCGTAAATTTCACGTTCGATAGTCAATTTGATTTTATTGGTAAGTATGTTCAGATTTTCAAGTTTCAGACTGTAAGGTTCGATGTCCTGGCTTTGATACTGATTGTTTATCACACCAATAGGAATCCATCGTCTATTCCGCCACGCATAGCACTTTACAACAGCTATATTACGTGCGGGGCATGCATAAGCATATAAAATAATGCTTCCGATAGCTGATGGCTTTTCCAACGTAAGTTCGATTGTTACCTTACCGGTAAATTCCTTCCAGCCAGCCTGCAAATCTTTATCGCTCTTTGCGATGATTCCATCGGTAAGTACATTTCCCGACGAATCGCCCGACGTCGGGCTGGGCGTGCATTTATACGACGCAATGATGAGCTTATTGGTTTTGCGATGCTCAAGATTTATCACACGGATATTGTCAACGTAATTTATCGGTGCACCATAAGTAGTCAAGCCATAATTGCCTAAAATGATTTTTGAAGAAACTTTCAGGGGAAACCCCTCTTCTTCATAAACAGGATTGAGCATATCATCAACGAAATATTGCACCTTTTGTTTATCGACGTCAAATACGATTTTGAATCGATGCCAAACATCAAATTCCCCATTCCACAGATTCACCCAACCCTCGCCGGGCTTATATCTTTTCCAGAAGCATCCCTTTTCATTTCCGCCGAAAAAGGCTGTCATTATGCCGTTGATGATTACCTGCAGATTGAAATTATAGTTTTTTTGTGAAGACAGTTTTGCGTCGAATTCGAGAGCCCCCTTGCGTATTTTGGGAATATAGTGTGAAATACTTCCGCCATTGTAAGGGTTTTGCAGATGCGTGATTTTCAATGTTCCGTTTTCTATCTGCCAGAGACTTTGGTTAGGTTTCGCGTGTATCTGCCAGCCAAGTTTACTCAACGCTGTAGCGTCGGGAACATTAAATTTTTCCTCAAAAACAATTTGCTGGCCGTTTGCGATGGAAACTGACAAAACATTGGCTAAAACAGCTATCCATATTGTTCGCATAGAAAAGCTCCGATGAATATATGAGGAATGTCCGCTTATTATCCGTCCCAGTTGCCGTTTAACATATGCTGATAATATCCGTAATCAAAGTTATGGCTAAACGAACTAATGTGTCCGTCTATCCAAAGCGTATTAAATGATCCGCCATCGGTGTACGCAGATTGCGAAGGCGAATGTTTTGGCCCGGGATGTCTGAATCCGAGTTGATATTGCGTATAGTAGATATATAGTAAATTTCTATCACAGATGACATTGTATGGACTGCAATCAGCTAAGTGTACAGTTACTTCCGGACGCTCGATATCGGATAGATTTTTGAAATAATCCCTATCTGCCAAATAATCATTGATAGCGTAATCGCATCGATGCCCTTCGATATGCCATACACCATCGCGGGATACATC
>WFQY01000006.1 GCA_015486815.1 Phycisphaerae bacterium
ATTCCATATTGACCAATAAGATATTGAACAATTTATAGAAGGTAAGATATTTTCTATTGCGCCAGAGATGCCAGAATGAACGAACAACAAAAGATGGTGCTGCGAGGCAGACTTTCCGGAATTTACCGGAGTACTCTGATGTCTGTTCGATATCGTCAAGCCTGCAGAAATTATGATTTATTCTCTCACTAATTGTCTGCTGATAATTTTTCACAAGATGTCTCCACCTGATAAAATAGCGAGAGGAGCGGAAATGGAATTTTTCTGCAATTCAGGTGCTTTTTTCATCTCGCTTGCTCTTGCTAATGAAGGTGCAACCGCACCCATCAACATAAACAAATAGCAAAGCTCAAACGCTTCACAAGAAAGAAACAGCGACCCGAAAGAAAAAGTAGCGAGGCTCCACAAACACGCTAATGATATATAATGGTGCCAGCGCATTTCATAATCATCCGTATGATGATATGTAAGATGTGCCGACCAGATAAACCAAGCAAAAGCCAATCCGATCAGCATTATGAATATTACCGCAGCTGGCAGGCCTGAGTCCGCTGCTATTTGCAAATATACATTATGAATTGTGCGCCCTTTCTTATCTGCGCCATATTCCTGCGTAATGAGATTTGAGTTTCGCAAACCAACACCAAAAACGGGATAATCCATAGCAATTCGATATCCGGCACGCCAAGACATAAATCGCGATTCCGCTGAAGCGTCGTGAAATTTTTCGCTTATCGTATCGAACCTTGCACGTATCGCTTGTCCTGCTAATGTCGAAACTACAAACAAAAAGCCCAGACCAATAAGCGATGTTATCAGCGGTTTGCGTTTGAGCATCTGTATAAACATACACGCACCTATTATCAATGCACTTAGCATACCGCCACGCGAAAAACTACACATAACTGCGTGTATCATAGGAATCGTAGATGCAAGGTAAAACCATCGCCACCATCGGCGTTCAGCGAAGAAAAAGAAAAAGCCAAACGGTATCCCCATCGCAAGCATCAATGCGGCACCGTTATTATCAAAACCACCGAATCCGTGGTGATAGATAAACAAATTACCGTGAAACAGATACAAATCGTTCATCTCGAACGATACATAGGCGAGACAAATAAATATCATCCACGCGAGATATCTTACGTGTTTTCGTTCGGTGATAACATAACTCGAAATGACTATCATTATCAAGATTTTTGCATATTCCCAGCCGGCTTTGCCTGCTATATCCTTGTCCATCGCACCGTAATAACTACCCGCAAGAAAGAATGCAAAAAGGAAAATCAACGGCAGAAAGATGGGTTCGACACGTTTGGGCTTGAGTAGCTTGTGTTTGAGGATGGTTATTCCGATAGCAACCAATGCCGCATAAAGCGACCATCGGATTCCTTTTGGTAGCGACCATTGCCAAATATATTGTGGTCTGAGTACCGCTAAGCCGTAATACATCAATATCGCCCAGAACGGATCGACAAATGCTCGACACGAAAAATAAAGCATCATCGCTATCAACAATATTGTTTGTTTCATATCAAATCCTCCGCACAACATACAGGAACGGAAGACAACTTCGCGGTGCCCACCTCGCACTTATCGACATTAGCTACGGATATGCGCTCATATAAACGATCGATGGTATTATCCCACATCATTTCGCTCTCGACGGTTTTTCTGCCTGCTCGCGCCAATTCGTTGCGAAGATTCATATCTTCGAGCAAAGTTAATATATGTGTAGCAAATTCATAGGGACTCTCCGCTATCAATAGATTTTCGCCCGCGCGAGCAGGGATACCCTGACAGGCATGAGGAGTTGCGACGACTGCGGACTGCGAAGCCCACGCTTCTAATAGTTTATTTTTTATTCCCGTACCAATACGCATAGGAATTGCAACAATATCGGCAGACCATAGCAGAGGACGAAGGTCGTTTACAAAGCCCGTGACAATTACCCGTGTGTCTGCCAATTTGCGAACGCATTCGGACGGATTGCAGCCCGCGAGAACAAAAGCAACATCTTCTCGATGTTGCCACACGAACGGTGCAACTTCGTTTATAAGAAATTTAGCGGCATCTACATTAGGCGGGTGCGACATATTGCCGGGAAATACCACCGAGGGACTATTGAAGTTTTCCGGTGGGCAATATTCTCTTCGTTTGTAAAATTCGATATCAACGCCGTTAGGAATAAAACAAACATCGGCACGAGGATGTCGGCGTGCAAAACTATCTGCATCTACCGGAGAAACAAAAGTCAACAGATTGATATATTTTATAAAAGCACGCTCATAGATAAGATGGCCTATGATGAATTTTGTATATCTGGCAAATTTGAGCGGATCGTAAAGATGTTTCATTCGCCGATAAATTTCCAGAACAGGATCGTCGGCAACGTTAGCTATGACAAATTTGGCATCAGATGCTTCCGGTGCATACTGGAGAGTCTCTGAATTCACCAAGACTATGATATCGAATTCTTTCGCTCGATTACTCAATATTTCAGCGATAGATTCGTGATATACGAACGGTGCCAGCAATGAGCGGGATTTACCTTTTTTACGGGATTGGCCCGTCAGACCAGGTATTATCTCTACACCCATATCCGAATATGTCTGCCTTTGAGACTCATCTCCCGGATAGCATAATAGCGATACATCATCTCCACGCAACCGCAAGGTTCGCGTGAGATTGTATATTCTCACGCAATAGCCTTTAATCAAAGGCCAAGGAAAATCAACTGTTACAAACAACCATCTCATCAATCAATCCTTCCATCCGTGGAAGTAACTTATATTTACATCCGTGTTATATCGCAGCACTTTCGGAGATAGTAACAAGCGTCTCAACAGATTGCACGATTTGTTCTATGTTTATTATGTCCATACACGATGGCTTACGATTACAAGCCCGCCGATAGCAAGGGGCGCAATCAGCTGGCGACATTATCTTTACCCCCCTATCAAATAAATCTATCTCCTGCGGACAAGTCGGTCCGAATAATGCAACAAGGGGAATATCTCTCGCAATCGCGATATGCAACGCAAGGGTATCGCCTGTTATTATCGCATCACATTGCGAAACAATTGCGACAAATTCTTCAAGAGTATTATCCCAGCCAGCGTTTAATAGCCTGCCCGACGATTGCTCCTGTATCCAAGCATTTTTTTCTTTCTCATCAGCTCCACCCAGCAATACGGGTTGATAGCCCCGCTCTTGCAAAAGGGTAATTACCTTGACCCATCTATCAGGCGAAAGCGTTTTGTTTGCAAATACGCTGCCCGCTCCGGTATTAATACCAATCAAAGGTGCTTCGGATTCCATCCGCCAATATTCGAATTTTTCCTTTGCAATTCCGAGGATTTCATCATCGCAATACAAACGATATGGCTGACGGATATAAGGC
>WFQY01000007.1 GCA_015486815.1 Phycisphaerae bacterium
AATCACCATCATCATCCCAGTCGAATACCACCGGAATGACAATCGTGCCCGAATCCAAAAACGGATTGCGCTGCTGAAAAAATACCGTCTGTTTGAGCTTTGGTTTTTTATGAGGCCCTGCGATATTTTCATTAAAACCTATTTGTCCGTTTTCATTACCCCAAAGCAAATCAACATCGCCGTCCTTATCAAAATCTATTGCAACCGGTATAATTAACTCACCGGGAATGTTCAAATCTTTACCGTCATACGTCTTGAGGACTCCGCGATATGTAAGCATCGGCTTTGTTCGTGTACCTACGTTCTCGAAATACATAATCCAATGAAGCATTCCGCCGAATAGTAAATCCAAATCGCCATCACCGTCGAAATCGACAGGCAGGGGTCTGAATCCGTTTATCAACGATACATCTATAGGCTTGCCATCTACCCAGATAGGCCTTTTGTTTTTATGATCGAATCGTGGTGTGTTATTAGTACCCCAATTTGAGTATATATGGGTATCAGCTATAATTTCTTTAAGGCCATCACCGTTCCAGTCGATAAGTCTGGCACGCTCCAACCGTGCAAGTTTATATTTCTGACCCATATCAATCCAATGCCATCTGTCAACGATAGGCCTTTTCCATATTTTGTCCCAGTTCATCTCCGCCCAGACCTGTGTCCAATGTCCGACAACGAGTAAATCTTTTCTGCCGTCGTTGTTCCAGTCGGTTATCTGTGGTACGGATGTGCCGTGCAGTACGCCCCATCTGGTATTACCATAAGCATTCTTTATCCGCCTTTGATGTGCAAACAGATATCTACCTTTGCTGTCCTTCCCTATATTTTCGTAATAATAATATCCGTTTTGCAAATGGTCGTTACAACGAGTCAAAAAACCCGAAGCCATCACAACGTCATAATCACCATCCTTATCGAAGTCATAAACATCGAGGTCGCCCCACGCTCCGACTGCCAAATGACCTATGCTGCCTTTCACCCCAAGTCTAAGTCTATCGCCATTTCCGACCATCGGAATCTTTTTCGGAAACGGCTCGGGATAAACCTCTCGCGTATCAAAGTAAATCACATATACCGATGAAATGTCAGGCGTGTCATCCTGCCAACGTATAATTCCTTTGTTTTGCCACCAGAATTCCTCATCGAGAACAAACGGCTGATAATACTTTCGCTCATCATCATAGCTACTATCATAAACGATAGGTTCGCCTGTCTGACGAGAGTATTTCACAAGCCTGATAGAATTGCGATTTATCTTATCTGTCGGCGGGATTTGCAGCGAATGGAAAAATCGCGAAAAATCAATTTTGACTTTAACGGGGGCAGCTTTCCATTTATGTTTGCTCGGGCGAAGTAGAAAGGTTACTCTATATCTGTCTTTTCCTATCCATTTTAGCTTTGGTAGGGGGGGTAATTTCAGCTTAACTTGCCGAGCGAGAAAATTCTTTACCTGCTTAAGCGTCGCCTTTACATCAAAACCTTTGAAAATCCGCACCTCATCTATCGCACCGTCAAAATTATCAAGTCTTGCATAAGCGGACTGATTTGTATTCGTTCCGAAATATATATCCTTCATATCTTCATCGGACAGATTCGGTATCGGGGCGTCTTTTCGTTGACTTATCAATTTGCCGTCCAAATACCATTTAATCAGACCTGGCTTTTTCCACGTAACGACAATTTCTCTCCATTTACCAATGTCCCAACCCACCAAATGTGTTCTTAAAACCATCCTGCCTTTGTCGTTCGCTATACGTAAAACAAGATTTCCCATTTCGTTTGGTGTTTTAGCTGGCGGCTGTTCTATTTTGAGTGCTATATAATTAGGATATCGCGTATGCCCCGTCATCCATATACATTGGACATTATCACCATAAGCTTGCCGATAAAACGGAGGTGTCCAATTTAGCTTTACCAATACTTTGATCGTGCAAGCATCCATAGGCATATTGTTTCTTGTTGAAAATCGGATAAAATCCTTAGGCACAACATCGATAGCATTTCCTTGAAATCCTTTGACCCGCCTGATATAACTGTTAAGCGTGAATGGTTCGGGATTTCCCTTCGCAAAATCCGCATTCAGGCCGGTGTCGAATGAAGCATAAAACGTGAGAGGAACTTCAGCTGACGCTTGCATAACTCCTAAAATCAAAAGCAATAAACAGACCTTCCTTGCGTGCATATTTTTTAGCATATCCATACTCCGATTCGAGGAAAATTAATATCGGATCTTTACCAATACCAAGGACGATTTGTGCCTGAGTGGCTATATCGTGCGTGTGCGGGGTCATCATCGATGGCACTATTGTTCGCCCCCATTTTCTCGGGACCTACCCATTCGGTATGACCATCGACATACGTGCGATTATTTCCTTTAATATGTTTATTGAATTCAGCTAAGGTGTTCACAAAGATTTCCAC
>WFQY01000008.1 GCA_015486815.1 Phycisphaerae bacterium
ATATAATAGGAATAATATAAACCTCTAATGATATGTAAAACCGCCCGCCAAATCAAACGTTTTTAGATATGCGTAAAAACCCTAATGTAATGCATAGCGATTAATTGTAATTCTTTCCATACGAAAGTCAGTTCGATGATACAATCCATCTTTCGTTAAGGGTAACGTGGTGAATAGAATCTCTGTTGTGCGTATAAACGATGTGTATGAGTTTGTCCGGTGTTTGGATGCAAGAGGGATAGCTATATTTTTGCTCGCCTTGTGCGATATTCTTTTTATAAAGCCAGCTCTGGCCTTCGTCTTCGGATAGTGCTATTGTTAACGGACGTCGGGCTGTATTGCTATCATTGTATATCAATATCAAATGTCCGTTTTCCAATCGATATATCTCAGCTGCACTACCGGGATTTGGAAATCCGCTATTTTTCGGCGGCGACCAATGCTTACCATTGTCATCCGAAGCTGACACCCAAAGCCAGCCTCCTTTGACATTGCGCATAACCGCCAATAATCTGTCGTTTTGCAACTTCACTATTGACGGCTGAATGTTTCCCGGTTTTGACTCTATCGCCGAGAGAAAATCCCAGTGATTACCGTCATCGGAAGCAAAAAACACCGAGCGGTCTGATATTTCATCATAAGCACCCAAAAGTAATTTTCCGTTTGCGACTCTTACGGGTGGATATTTGACATTTAGTCCGTATATCTTGGAAATATCGATATCATCCGACCAGCTATGTCCTCTGTCTTCGGAAAATTTCATTATGATATGAGCTGTATCCCATCCGAAGGGAGTAACCGCCTGAAATAACCAAACCCTATCGCCCTCGCTATATAAAACGGGATTTCCGTCTTTTTCGGAATGCTTTGCAATGAGAGTTGGTTTCGACCAATTATCATCATCGGGATATTTTCGGGACATATAGATTGCTGACCCGCTCAATTCGCCTGGTCCTTCGTATGAATACCAAGCAGCCAATAGTTCACCGTCATCAAACGCTGTTATAGTAGCACAGTGATGTCCTGTTTTGCCGGGAATCGACTCAAAAATCTTTTCTTCGCAGAAAATTGGCAATTCCTCGGAATCATAGTTTTCGCCTGATAGCCCGCTTGCACCGGTTTTTACGTTAAACTGAAAAGCAATATCTGAAAAGGGGGTATTGGGGATAGATAGAGCACAACCTATAATAGAAGCTAATAGCGGTATTACCATTAATATCAATATATAATCCAAACTACTCATTGCTTTTTAGCCTTCCACGGATAACTTTCGGTTTCTCAGACAGCTAAGGAACATAGTAACTGTTTGATGTTAGGATAAACATATCACAATTTGAGAAGAAAATCAAATCAGCTACGTCATAATCCCTATTTGTCAACACTATTTTCTATCGATTTTACGAGCTGCATAATAAGCTGCATAATAAATCTTTTACATCTCTTATACATCAAGATTGGATTTGCGCGAAAGGTATAAGTCAATATGGCATCCCCGCTAAACAGTGAATATAATAAAAATACAATGCAAAGGCAGTGGATTATACATATCGATATGGATGCATTCTATGCCTCGGTAGAGCAGCGAGATACTCCTGAGTTGCAGGGAAAACCCGTTATTGTTGCGGGCACTCCGGAGATGCGAGGCGTTGTCTGTGCTGCATCGTACGAAGCGAGAAAGTTTGGTATCCATAGTGCAATGCCAACCCGCAGAGCAATAAAACTATGCCCACATGCTATCGTCTTACCCGTGCGAATGGAGCGATATGTTGAAATTTCGCACCGGATTCATAACATTTTTCAACAATTCACATCGGAAATCGAACCAATCTCGCTTGATGAAGCATTTCTCGATGTTACAGGCAGCATTAAGCTGTTTGGCAGTGCCGAGAAAATCGCAACCGATATAAAAAGGCAAATCAAAGACCAATTAGGACTTATTGCATCGGTCGGCATCGCACCGAATAAGTTTCTTGCAAAACTCGCATCCGACCTTGATAAACCCGATGGCTTTGTAATCATCACCGAAGAAAATAAACAAAAAATTCTCGATCCCCTATCTGTTGCAAAAATCTGGGGTATAGGCAAAACAACAGAACAAGTCCTTAAATCCAAAGGCATTTATACAATACGTCAGATTCGCGAAGCACCGCTTAAAGTCATAAAAAACATCTTCGGATCACAGACACAAGAAATACTCGAACTCGCCAATGGAATAGATAACAGAAAAGTCGAATCAAGCGGTGAAGCCAAGAGTCTCTCTACCGAACAAACTTTCGCTAAAGATATAAGCGAAAGAGATACTCTGCTAAGCATATTGTTAAATCAGGTCGAGGACATCGCATATAGGCTCAGGAAAAATAATCTTGCTGCACGAACGATAACGCTGAAACTGAGATATAGTAATTTTCGGACAATAACCCGCAGTGTCAGCTTCGAAAATCCCACAAATACAACACAAATATTATGGGAGCAGGCGAAACAGATTTTCGTCAATTGGCACAACAAATCCGCAGGCGCATTGCGATTGATGGGCTTTGGCGTATCCAATCTACAAAAAGCAGGAACAGGTCAGCTATTATTGTTCACCGACCCGCAACAACAAAAGCAGGAAAAAATCGACAATGCCTGCGATAAAATCAGAGATAAATTCGGCGAAAATATCCTCAAAAGAGGATTATAAAACCCACCACCTGACAAAGCAAAATTTTCGGTTAAATTTTTAGTAACGTACCAAAGCAAACCGTTTAAGTCCAATGAGCAATTACCATAAAGTCGTAGCAACAAAATAACATATAGTATTGTACCGTAAAGAGTTATAAAGTGAATAATATTCCTGTCATTGTTATAGATAAAAATCTTTTTACTCCAAAATTTACATTCAGCCTAAATTTAAACGAAAATTATAGAATTTCAATAAAAATTACTTGACGCGTA
>WFQY01000009.1 GCA_015486815.1 Phycisphaerae bacterium
GGACAAGTAATGATGAATGAGCTTGGCAAACTCAAAGATAAATATTCCGACCGTATCGGAGCAGCTCACGGCAAGGGGCTTGTAGCAGGCTTACAGATGGTAAAGTCAGGCAGCGAAGAACCCGATGCGGAACTTGCCTGGCAGATAGTAAGAATATGTATGGAAAAGGGATTGCTGTTTTTCGCGCCGGTCGGTTTTGGCGGCGGAACGATAAAAATCTGTCCGCCACTGTGCATTTCCGAAGAAGCACTACTCGAAGGAATCAGTGTCCTTGATGAATCCATCGAGCAGGCAATCGCCCTTTTAGCTGATTGATACGAAGTTTATACCCAAGCAAAACATTCATACAAGCAAATCGGAAGTATTATGAAAATTTCCGAATTGAGGAGGGTTGTATCGCGGCTGCTGTTAATCCGACGCTGAATTTTGCAATTATTTCAGGCTTTTCATAAAGTCAAAAATTATTTCCGCACTGTTGGGCAGTCCTTCGTGCCCGAAATCGGGATAAATCTCTATCGATTTCGCCGATGTAATTTTGTTATAAGCTGCAAATTGCGTAGAAGGCGGACAGACAGTATCCATCAATCCGGTAAGCATTTTTACTTCCGCTTTGATTCTGCTCGCAAGATGCTGAATATCGATATATCCGAGTTTTGTAAAAATCTCTTCTTCACGCTTATGCTGAGGATCGTAAACTTTAAAATACCATTTAAGCTCTTCATAAGCTCGCTCGGCAAGGTCCATCTCCCAAACACGTTTGTAATCCGAAAGAAACGGATACATCGGTGCTGCTTTTTTAATATTGGGTTCGAGCGAAGCACACGCGAGGGTCAACCCTCCACCCTGCGAACCTCCGGTTACTCCAACTCTGTCAGCATCGACTTCCGGAAATGACATCACCACGCGAGCAAGTTCAGCTGTATCGAGAAAGATATTTCTGAAAAGCAACTTTGCCGGACTATCATCGTCAAGCCCTCTTATTATATGCCCCCGAAATGTCGAACCTCTGACCGAACCCGCATCTTGAGACTTACCACCCTGCCCGCGACAATCCATCGCTGCCACGCAAAATCCCTGACTTACCCACGAGAGTTTATCGAACCACCCCCCGCTACTACCGGAATAGCCATGAAAAATCAGCACAGCGGGAAATGACCCAGCACCTTTCGGTTTGAGATATTTCGAATATATTCTCGCACCGCCAACTCCCGTAAAATACAAATCGTAACATTCCGCATCATCCGCCTGAAAGTCAGCAGACTTTAATTCTACTTGCGGATCAATGGAATGCATTTCATCAATGCTCGCATTCCAGAATTCATCCATATCTGCGGGACGCGAATTTCTACCTTGATACTTGGTAAGCTCATCAAGGGGCATATCTATAAGAGGCATTTCAATATTCTCCCAATTATTTTATTGTGCGACTATTTTCTGAAAATGTACTCTCTGATGGATATTTTCAGGCGAGAACCACACTCGTATAAAATCCTGCTGTTTCATCGAGAGCAAATATCTTATAAGAAACGGTTTGATATGTTCATAGTCCTTCTTGGTAGCAGCTTTTTTCTCTATAAACTGAACTATATAACATACCTTAGCCTTATCATCATCGACCGTGATGGTCGTAAATTTACCGTTAGGCTGAGTAGTTGGTTGATTCCAAAGTTTTGCAAAACACTCTTCAACAAACTGCCCTACGTCTGTTCGCACTTCCGGAATGTTGGGCCAAGTAAGTCTTCCCGTCCACGAAACGGTTTTTTTCGCAAAACTTTCCGGCTTTACTGATTTTATCCCGAGCTTCTCAAATACTTTTGCGATGGTTTTGTTTTTGCTTATATCTACCTTATCAAACTTCTGCTTTTCGCCGATTTGTTTCAATCGGTCAGCGTATTTTTTAGCAATTTTGTATGCTTTCTCGCGTTTACAATCTATGACGACTTTGTCTTTAACCTCTTTAAGAGATTTCGGTAAATGAGATGGCTCGACCTTGATTACCCTAAACAGATAAAATCCCTTTTCTTTTCGGTCTTGTCCGATTCGCCTAAGCAAACCAGCGGAATCCTGCCAAGGAGACAAAAATAGTTGTTCCGAACGTACTTTCGGCGGTGGCGGAGAAATAAGCGGAATTACACGAAATGCATATTGAGGAAAAAATAATGGTCGATGCTGTTCAATGATAAACGCACTACCTATCCCCTTAAGCTTATAAGCATCTTCGAGACTTATAAGTCCCGTTTTGTGATATTTCAGACTAATACCATATTTTTTCGAAAATTCACGGGCAAGCTTTTTATAGTCAGCTACCTCATTAGGTCTATGCTTTACACCCGCTTTATCTATCGGAGCTTTTCGCCAATATGAATCCGCCAACCTTCTCGCTTCGGTAAGGGCGGTAAGAGCCCTTTCTCTCGCCTTCGCATATTTTAGCTTTTTGATAACCAACGGTAACGCCTTCTCAAAAGGCAGCTGAATTTTAACGGGTTTGGTCGATGCCGGCTGCGTCGGTTGCGTTGAAGGAATCGTTGTGATGGTAAACTGACTCCTGTGCTCCTGCCAATATTGTCTCGCCCTTATTCTGCTTATTTTTATACCCCGAGCAATATCATCGAGATCCGCTTCGATATACTCGACAGCTATCCGATTGGGAAATCTGAACTTTTCCTGATTCTTTGCAAAATGCGAAACAAGCTCCTTTTCCGACGGTGCCGACACCTCATCAACAAACGCATCCGCAGAGATGGGAATAATGTTCACCTTTATTCGTTGATTGGTTTGTATAAACAGGTTTTTCAACTCAGGCTCGGAAACCTTAACAGCGGACGCTGCCAACGAAAACGCTTCTTCAACCGCCAGATAATCCGCTACTGCCCGACGGAGTGTCCTTAA
>WFQY01000010.1 GCA_015486815.1 Phycisphaerae bacterium
CCGTTGGTGCGGGAATCCATACTCTCACCGACCAAATGGATTCCGCATCTCCACTACGTTCCGTGCGGAATGACGCAGCGGGGACAAATGATTTTGTACAAAATCGGTCAGTTTGAGTTATTTAATATATTCCGATGGTTTTTCCAAAACCTCTCGCAATCTGCCCAAAAATTGAGCGGCTAACAGACCATCTATAACCCTATGGTCGCAGCTTAGAGTCAGCGACATCGTTTTCCCTATTCGAATCGCTCCACCCTTTACGATTACATTTTCTTTCATCCCCCCTACCGCTAATATGGAAGCTTCGGGCGGATTGATAATCGCAGAAAATTCATCGACATCATACATTCCCAAATTTGAAATAGTGAATACTCCTCTGCCCATATTTTCGGGCTTACCATCGCGAGCGGTTTTGATTATTCTGCGAGTTTCCTTCGCTAATTCTTCGAAGCTATATTTTTCAACATTCATAATGACCGGTACAACCAAGCCGTTTTCCATTCCAACCGCTATGCCGATATTTGCAGACGGATATTCGGTAAGCTCATCGGGCGATTCCATTCTGCTGCGAAAAGCGGAAAATTCTATAATAACCTTGCCGCATGCATAAATTAGAACATCGTTTATGCTGCACTTATATTGCTTGCGTTGAGTTTGATAAAATGTGTACATTGGGTCGGCGTCGATAGTTATCGTCATATAAAAATGAGGAACATTCTGCTTCGAGAAGGTCAAATTCTTTGCGATAGCTTTTCGCATAGGTGTAAGTTTTCTCTTAACCGCTTGGCCTGATGTAGCTGACGGTTGGACAACTTCTACGTCTTGCAGAATTATTCTACCGCCTGGTCCGGAAGCGGTTTTGATATCCCTCAAATCGATTCCCTTCTCGCGAGCTAACTTTTTGGCAGCTGGCGATGCTTTGGGTCTCTCGCTCGGCTCAGCTATCGTAGTTGGCGCTTTAATAGCGGGGGTAGCTTGCTCGACAGATGTTTTTTCTCCCGCCTGTTGAGGCTGACCTTCGTCAGCTGGCTTACCTTCGCCCTGAGAAGCGAGATATGCATCGACGTCAGCTTCACTGTCCGCTAAATATGCAACGGGAGTAAGAACGGGCACTACCTCGCCCTCTTCGACAACGATTTTTGCTAATCTGCCCGAATCGGTCGCTTCCACTTCAATCGTGGCTTTATCCGTTTCTATCTCGAATATAATCTGTCCTTGTTTTATTTCGTCGCCGACCTTTACATTCCATTTTACCAGCGACGCTTCTTCGACCGATTGGCCTGCTTTCGGCATCAATATCGGTATAACCTTATCAGCATTATCACTTTGAGCCATTTTTGTCTCCTTCTTTTCTTCGGATTTTACAGGAGTTTGCTTTTCGGTAACTTGCGATTTATCAGCTTCGATTTCCGCTAACAGCTCGCCTGTGTGCAGTTGGCCTGACGATTTTACTATCCTGCGAATTGTCCCTGCGATTGGCGAGCAGATATGAATCAACCCGTCAGCTTCGGATTCGACCAATAAAATGCTCTGATTAGCTTCAACCTTCACCCCTGTATCCACCAGCCATCTGAATATCGCCGGTTCGGATATGTCCGCAATTCGAGGCATTTTTATATTCATAAACCTTTCCTCATAAAAGAAACAATGATTAATGATAAGATTTTCATTGAGCTCTATCAAGAAGATTTTTGTCATTTTTTGATTTTTTGTTGACTTTTGTGTTTATTTTGTGTTTACTTTATTCACAGTGTTAAAGTTTTGGTGATTAAAATGACATTGACGACCGAAGAAAGACGAAAATATATACTCGAACAGATATACGAGCACGGGAAGGTGCTGGTAAAGACATTAGCCAGCCAAATGAATGTCTCGGAGGCTACCATTCGCAGAGACCTCCGAGCGTTGGCAGATGAGCATCAGGTAGAATTGGTCTATGGCGGAGCTAATCTGCCACGTAATTCGGATTATTCTTTTCTCTCGAAGCAGACACGGAATATACGGGAAAAGCAAATTGTCGGCAGAACCGCTGGTAATCTCGTTAATGACAATGATTTAATCTTTATCGACTCAGGAACGACCTGCTTTCAAATGATACCGTCGCTAAAGACCAAAAAAGGACTGTCGGTTATTGTAAATTCGCTAAGAATTGCAACCGAGCTGGGTGAATCGCCTAATATCAATATTATTACACTTGGCGGACAATATCGTAACGACCGAATGGACTGCGTAGGACCATTGGCGATTACAACTATTGAGCATTTAAGAGGTTATACAGCTTTTATCGGAGCTGACGGGTTGAGTATGGAATTCGGGATAACAGCAGCTGACATTGATAGCGCCCATCTGTACGGGTTGGTTATAAAAAATGCACGCGAGACAATTTTGGTCGTTGACCATACGAAATTTTTGACGCCATCGCTTTTTAAGATTTCCGATTGGGACGCAATATCACGAATCGTAGTTGACACTCGTCCGCCAAGCGAATGGTGCGAGTTTCTGGATTCGAAGGGAATAGAAATAATATATCCGAAAAACGAAATTACCGAAATTAAGGAGTACAATCATGCCTAAGTCGATTTATATCAAGCCCGAAGATGTGAGAAAGCCAGGTTTCGTAGAGTTTGAGCCAATTCCTATCAATCAATACCAAAAGAGTATTAAAGATGAGCTTGGGAAGCGATTTGAAAAAGACGACCTGATTCGTATTCAGCGTGATATGATGATTATTCGTGAATTCGAATCGATGCTTAATGAAATCAAACTTAGGGGCAATTATAAGGGCATTGAATATAATCATCGTGGGCCTGCACATCTGTCCATAGGACAAGAGTCGGCAGCAGTCGGACAGGCATATTTGCTTGGTGTTGATGATCATATTTACGGCAGCCATCGTAGCCATGGTGAAATATTGGCGAAGGGATTGTCCGCTATTCAGAAGTTGGATGATGATACGCTGATGGATATTATGAAAAATTATTTCGGTGGCCAATGTCTTAAAGTGGTTGAAAAGGATTCGAAAGCGGAGTCAACAAAGGAGCTTGCGATAGAATATCTCGTTTACGGTGCATTAGCGGAGATATTCGGTAGAGAAGCGGGGTTTAATAAAGGAATGGGCGGCTCGATGCACGCATTCTTTCCGCTTTTCGGGATATATCCGAATAATGCAATCGTAGGCGGGGCAGCTGACATTGCTGTCGGGGCTGCTCTGTATAAGAAGGTAAATCAAAAGTCCGGCATTGTTATCTGGAATATCGGAGACGGTTCGCTCGGCTGCGGGCCTGTATGGGAGGCAATCTGTTTTGCGACGATGGATCAATTCAAGACATTGTGGAATGATCCGTATCGGAGCGGGCTGCCTTTGATTATGAATTTTAATAATAACTTCTACGCGATGGGTGGTCAGCCTGTCGGTGAGACGATGGGGTTTGGCGTGCTTGCCCGACTCGGTGCGGGAGTTAATTCGGAACAGCTATATGCTGAGCGTGTCGATGGTTATAATCCGCTGGCGGTTATCGATGCTATCGAGCGTAAACGAAAGACACTCGAAGAGAAAAAAGGACCTGTGCTGCTTGATACGCTTACTTATCGATTCTCCGGACATTCACCTTCCGATGCGAGTGCTTATCGAGAGAAGGAAGAGATCGAGATGTGGCAGAAGGTGGATCCGTTAAAGACATTTGCGGATGAGCTTATCAAAGCTAATGTCTGCGGACAGGATACGATAGATAGGCTTAAAGAATATGTCGAAAAGCTGTTATACAATAGCTGCAGGAAAGCGGTTGATCTTGATATATCGCCTCGTGCCGATTTGAAGAAAAAAGGTTGTTTGCTGGAAAATATTATGTTTTCCAATGAGCAGATAAAGACGATGCCGTCGGATAAAAAAGCTCCCGAGGTGCTTCTGCCGAAAGAGGACAATCCTCGAGTAAAGCAGCTTGCTAAGCGTAGTCGGTTGGGGCTTGATGCGAATGGCAAGCCACTGCCGAAGATGAAATGTATCGGTATTCGCGATGCGATATTCGAAGCTATTTTGGACAAATTTTATGAAGATCCGACGCTGATTGCTTATGGTGAAGAGAACCGCGACTGGGGTGGCGCATTCGCTGTCTATCGCGGTCTGACCGAGGCATTGCCATATCATCGTTTGTTTAATACGCCGATCTCGGAAGGTGCGATCGTGGGGACATCGGTCGGTTACGGACTCGAAGGTGGCAGAGTGATAGCTGAGCTGATGTATTGCGATTTTATGGGCAGAGCGGGAGATGAGATTTTCAATCAGCTGAGCAAATGGCAGTCAATGTCGGGTGGATTATTAAAGATGCCTGTTGTAATCAGGGTTTCCGTCGGTTCGAAATATGGTGCGCAGCATAGCCAAGATTGGACATCGATAGTTGCTCATATCCCCGGGTTAAAGGTGGTTTTCCCTGCAACGCCTTACGATGCTAAGGGATTGATGAACGCTGCTCTTTCGGGAACCGATCCGGTCGTATTTTTCGAATCGCAGCGGATATATGATCAGCCTGAGATATTCAGGGCAGAAGGTGTACCCGAGGGATATTACGAAGTTCCGCTGGGTGAGCCCGATATTAAACGCGAAGGTAAGGATTTGACGATACTTACGGTCGGTGCGACGTTGTATCGTGCAATAGAGGCAGCTGACATTTTGCAGAAGGAATATAACATCAGCTGCGAAATTATCGATGCGAGAACGCTGGTGCCATTCAATTATGAAAAGGTAATCGAATCAATCAAAAAGACGCACAAGATATTGCTGACTTCCGATGCGTGCGAGCGTGGTAGCTATCTGCATACGGTAGCGAGCAATATTACAACGCTCGCGTTGGAAGAGCTGGATGCTCCGCCTGTCGTTGTCGGTGCGAGAAACTGGATCACGCCAGCTGACGAAGTCGAGGATGCGTTTT
Organism: Phycisphaerae bacterium; assembly: GCA_015486815.1. Classification (GTDB taxonomy): domain Bacteria; phylum Planctomycetota; class Phycisphaerae; order JAAYCJ01; family JAAYCJ01; genus S014-18. The sequence continues at coordinate 4,926 of WFQY01000010.1, forward strand.
TCCCGTATCCGTCGGATATGATAGATGCTATCAATGAGCATATCATTCCGCTTAAGGGATATTCGGTGAAACGCGAGTGCAGCAGAGATGAATTGATTAGGCGAAATAAGCTGGGAATATAAGGGCAGGCAGAGGATATTATTATTCTTCCTGACCCATCGCCTGAATTATTTGTCCGAGTGAGGTGATTTTGGTTACCTTTAAGCCGAAATTTTCGCCCACTTTGACTGTCTGCCCATGGCCTATGCATTTGTTGTTTATCATCAAATCGAGGGGCTCATCGACAGTTTTGTCAAATTCTATGATTATTCCCGGATTCATATCGAGTATCTCGGCGACTCTCATAGGTTTTTCTGCCAGCCTAACTATTATGGGCACCTGAAGTTTTAATATACGTTGCAGTTCGGGAATATCGGGTATCTTAATGTCTTTGGGAGGTGCCGGTTCGATTTTCTCGGGCTCAGCTTTTATCGTTTTATATTTCGGAGCATCGGATTGCTGCTGTTCGTCAGATGTTTGTTCGGCTTCAGTATCAGTATCGTTATCAGTAGTATTAGCTGTCTCAGTATTAGCAGTTGTATCAGCAGCACTATCGGCATCATTAGCAGTATTGGGAGTAGTATCAGCGGTATCGGGCTTTTCGCTTGACTCGGGCGCAGTTTCTTCGGACGAAGCAGATTGCTGCTGTTCGACAGCAGTCTGTTCGTTCGGAGATTCAGGAGTATTTTGTTCGTCAGTCTGCTCCTGCTGTTCGGATTCGATGGTTTCTGTCTCGCTCATACTTTCTACATAAAGGTTTATTATTATTTAACTCAAACTGACCGATTTAAATGCTGTTTTTGTATAACTCTTTATCTGCCAAAAATTATACACAAGCTGTCATTCCCGCGAACGCGGGAATCCATATTCTCGACAACTAAATGGATTCCGCATCTCCGCTTCGCTTCGTGCGGAATGACACGGTGGTAATAAACAGTTTTATGTCAAATCGGTCAGGTTAAGTTATTATTTAAGATTATCGGCCGTTATCGCTGGAAACTTGAATTAAGATTGATGGTCAGAATCTATTAATGGCATCGGGGGGAGCTTTTTAAAACCTGCTTTTTTTAGTAATTCGAACGTTTTCCTGTGCATTTTTTTGGCGTCGGAGGGATTGTGGTCGTCGAACCCCCTCAGGTGTAACAATCCGTGGATTATGTACATAGCAAGCTCAGCAGAGCCTGATATTCGGGCAATTTTGGCTTTTCTACGAGCTAACGGTGCGTTTACGATAATCTGAGCGTATAAACTATCGTCTTCGGGGTCGCTTAGGTCGAAAGCAAGCACATCGGTATTGTATCTTCTTGCGGTGTATGTTTCGGTAAGACTTTGCATATATTTGTCGCCTACGATGGCAAGCTCGATATAGGCGGATTGTACTTTTTGGTTTTTGAGTATTAGGGTAACTATATCGATAATTTTCCTATCGGGCATTATTTTTTTTCTTACGGAGTGGTAAATTTTAATCTGATATTTGCTCATCGATTAGCTGCCCTTTGCCACCTTGGTAGTAGTAACATCGGAAGGCTCATCCTGCTGTTCATCTGTTTGTTCCTGTGAGGGATATTTTATCCTGCTGTGGTATATCGAACATAAACTCTTGGTCAAACTTTCTTCGATTGTGTGAAGTTCGCGTAGGGTCAGATCGCATTCTTCGAGCTGGCCATCTTCGATTTTCTTTTGTATTATCTGATGGACGGTGGCTTCTATTCTACCTGCGGTTGGCTCGGAAAGGGCACGCGTAGCACCTTCGACACTGTCAGCGAGCATCAGAATGGCACTTTCCTTCGAGTGAGGTTTTGGGCCTGGATATCGAAATTCGACATCGGAAATTTCCTGTCCGTCTTCCTTAGCCTTCTTAGCTGCTTGGTGATAGAAATATTCGACAACCGTCGTTCCGTGATGCTCGGCAATGAATTGATGCAAAATTTTAGGAAGATTATATTCCTTGGCGAGCTCGAGGCCATCTTTTACGTGGCCTATGATAACGAGCAGACTCATCGCTGGCGTAAGGTCTTTATGCTTCGAAAAATCCTTCGACGGTTGATTTTCTATAAAATACTGGGGCTTATTTATTTTTCCTATATCGTGATAGTATGCGCCTACTCTTGCGAGCAGGCCATTAGCTCCGATAGCTTCAGCAGCGGACTCTGCGAGCGAGCCTATTAATAGCGAATGGTTAAACGTACCCGGCACTTCGATAGCTAATCTGCGTAATAATGGTTTGCTCGGGTCTGACCATTCCAAAAGTGTCATACTGGTAGCTATTTGGAAAATCTGCTCGATCATCGGCAATATGCCCTGAACGACAAAACCAGCTAATAGCGCTCCGCCGGCAGCTGATATTGCATTTCTGATAATAAACGTTACTTCCTGATAATCTGCTAATTGAGAAGACCAAACGACTGCGAAACTAATAGCTGCCGAGGCGGTTGCAACTTCGATCAATTTCGAGCGGGTGCGTATCTCGTCGAGGGTAATAACAGCGGTTGTGCCAGCGGCTAAAAGCGTAATAAATAACGATACATTACCGTTGAGCGCAATCATCAACAGTGCGGTCAGAGTCGCTACTGTCATCAAAGCAAACCGCTGATCGTATGCGATAGTCATCACGATGCCGATGAATACGACACCAAAGGCGGACGAGTAATCATTAAGGCCAGCTAAACTTGCAATTCTCGCCAGTGCAACCATCGCCAATAGTGAAAAAGCCAACGCTAATGACCTTGACCAGTTATGTATCGCCCTCGGCTGAAATTTATAGCAATAAATCCAAAGCGAGAGAGTAATGAGCAAAACGGTAATCACAATGCCGGAATAAGCGAGTAGCTTCTTTTTGGACTCGATAGAATTCCAATATGCCTGATGCTCAAGCTCGAGCAGATGCAGATCTCTTTTTCCTATTTCCTGATCTCTCGGAACCAAAACCAGACCTGGTTGGAATTTTTCGTATTTCAGATTTTTCTCAGACGCATATCGCATCTGTCGCTGCTTGTCTGTTTGTGCTTTGTCGAATAGCCAAATGGGTTTGAAATTTTCGAGCAGATAATTTTTGATCACATCCCTAACGGGCAAGCTAAAACTTTGAACCGCCCTATCGACCAATTGTTTCACGGTTTGGCGGTTTTTGACAAACTGCCACTTATCCGTCTGTCTGTGAATTTTCAGGTCGGGGTCGGTAAGGATTACGATATTCGCTTTACGATATTCAGCAGGCATAACTTCGATGAGATTTGAGCTGATTAAAATCTGTTTCAATTTTTTTATAGCTGTATGAAACTGCTCGGGCGAAATCTTAGCTATACTTTTACGAAGCAATGCGAATTTTTTGTTATTAAGCTTCCACTTCGTCTTCATCAGAATCTTTTTATCTTTGGGAAGCGCATTGAAATCGTTTATCGCTTTAATATCCGTATAAAATTTGGTTAAGTCCTGATCTATCTGTTCAAGAAAGGAACGATTAAGATGATAATAATTAGGCGTCGATTCCTTCGCTTGTATTCTGGCTTTTTCTGTGGCTTGGACATCGAGTTCCTTAAAGGCAGCTCTTACGCGTATATCCTGTCGCGGTTTTTGGCCAAGCCTCCAATACATTACCTGGCCACCGAGGATTATTACCAGAGAAGTAAGAATGGTAAATATAATCGCGATAATCAGGCTTATAGCGGAAAGCCGTTTACGAATAGCATCTAATTTTCCTTCCTGACGGACAGGCTGAACTCTTTTAATTTCCGTTTTCTTTTGTTTTCGTCCGAATGGCCACATAAACACAATATAAAGGAAAAATCAGGAAATTGAAGATAAAAATTTATGTTAAAATAACCGCATTACGTTGTAGCGCCATTTTCACCGTATGCTTGCACTATCCGCTGAACCAATCGGTGTCGAACAATATCGCTACGGGTCAGCTTGACGACAGCTACCCCTTCGACACCGGTAAGCTTATTTACTGCATCGATCAGCCCCGAGCGTTGCGATTTTTCGAGGTCGATTTGCGTATCATCGCCTGTAACAATCATCTTCGAATGATGTCCCAGACGCGTAAGAAACATAAGCATCTGCGCGGCAGTCGTATTTTGCGCTTCGTCGAGTATTATAATCGCATTGTTTAGCGTTCGCCCCCTCATATAAGCAAGCGGAATGACTTCTATCAGATCGTTAAGCATAAATCGCTTGAGCTGATCGAAGCTCATCATATCGTGCATCGCATCGAACAGCGGCCGAAGATACGGATTTACTTTCGCTTGCAAATCTCCCGGTAGAAATCCTAACTTTTCGCCTGCCTCAACCGCTGGACGAACCAATACGATGCGTTTGATGAGTCCGCGTTTTAATGCGGAGACAGCCATCGCTACCGCAAGATATGTTTTACCCGTACCAGCTGGCCCGAGACAGAAAACAAGGTCGTTATTTTCGATAGCTTCAACATAAGCCCGCTGACCTTCGGTTTTGGGAGAAATTTTTGAGCTGCGAGAAAAGACCTCTATATTTCTTGCTGCGGAATCCGGCTGATCGGGAACTTCGCTTTCAAAAGCAATTGCGGAAAGAGATTCGTGGACGTCAGCTATGTCGAGCTGACCCCTGTCAAGCAGAAGCTGTTGCATTTTTTCTATCACCATCGCTGATCGCCCGACAGCTTCGCTTGGGCCACTCAGTTTTACCGCACCATTTCGCGCGACAAGCTGAATTCCGAACGTCTCGCGCAGGACTCTAAGATTCCTATCGTTAGGTCCGAACAGTGCAGTCCGATGTGCGTGAGGATGTAAAGTTATCGTCAAATCCACTTCTTTTATTCTCCTGCCAAAATAGACTAACCTCTCAACAATATTAATTTTAACACCCAATACCATATAAATCCAGTTGGCAGGATGGAATCGAGCAAATCGCAAAAACCGCCGAATTCCGGAATCAGCCGAGCGGAGTCTTTTATCTCAGCATCACGTTTGAGAAGCGATTCGCTCAGGTCGCCGAACTGCCCAACAAGGGCGAGACCAGCACCGATGAATAAAAGTTTCGCAGCACCGAGGTTATATAATGCACGAACGGTTGCGTCCTGTGGCAAAACACAAACTAATCCGTAAGTAATTATTGCGCCAAAGACAATCGCACCAATCAAACCTTCGATGCTCTTTCCCGGCGATAGCCAAGGAATCAATTTGTGCCTACCGATCGCTGTTCCTGTGAAGTACGCACCGATGTCAGCGCCTTTGACAGCTGATATCATTATTATAAGAGCATAAGGACCGAAAAATAGTCTGACCATATATAAAAAAGATATCAAGAGCCCTGCGTAGATGATGATAAACATAGACCAAGCGATATTCGCACCCGCTCGAATCGTATCGCCACGCATAATTTGCGATATGAACATAAGAACTACGAATATGCAAATCACAGAAGCAATGCCTATAGGCAGATTAAGTTTGTCCGCTAAGAAAGTAGGTAAAACCGGAATCGAAGCAATCGCTGAACCTAATACGGTAAGAAATGCAAAGGGTGCCGCTCCCGTTGCTCGCGAAAAATTTAACAACTCAAGTGAAAGAAATATCGACAGGACAGTAACAATTATCATTACCGTCAGCCCTCTGGAAAGTAGCAGCTTCATTGGGCCCGCAGAGCTACCGGTATGCTGATTGTAAAAATAGATGTCGGCAGCAAATATTCCGATAAGAAGCAAAATCATAATTGAACCAAAGCATATTCTCGTAGCAATTGTTCGCGTTGATTTCATAACCTTGTACCTGTTTTGTCTTTGATAAGCCCGCCAAACTTTCGTTCTCTGTGTGCGAAATCACGAATCGCATTATGCAGATTTTCGATTTCGAATTCAGGCCAGGTAACTTCATCGACATAAAATTCCGCATACGAAAGTTGCCAAAGCAGAAAATTGCTCACCCGTCTTTCACCAGCTGTACGAATGAGTAAATCAGGGTCAGGCATACCGGCTGTGTATAAATGTTCACCGATAAGCCCTTCGGAAATACGGTCAGATGTCAATTTTCCACTTTGGATTTTGCGGACAATTTCGGAAAGCGCATCGGTAATCTCCGCACGTGCGGAATAATTCAAAGCCAGTGCAAGTATCATACCGGTATTATTTTCGGTTGCTCGCATTGTTTCATCGAGTGATTTTTGAACATAGTCTGGTAGCCTATCTTTTCTACCAAGGTGCCTGAGTCTGACATTTTTGTCCATCATCTCGGGGAGTTCCTGCGAGAGATATTCGACACATAGGTGCATAAGAAATTCCACTTCTTCGCGAGGGCGTTTCCAATTTTCCATACTAAACGAATACAAAGTCAGACAATCGATTCCGAGACTGACACACTCATAAACTATCTTTTTGACGGTCTTAACTCCTTGGCGATGCCCTTCTATCCTCGGCTGACCACGATTTACCGCCCATCGACCGTTACCATCCATAATGATAGCTATATGTTTGGGCAATTGTTCGCGTTTTAGGCCTAAAAGCTTTTCCACATCGTGTAGTTCTACCGGCATAATTATCCTCTGTAATATTACAAATCAATCGCTATTGTTTGATCTCTTTCGGGACCTACGCTTGCTATCTTGATGGGACGCTCGAGAATATCCTGAAGCGTTCGCAAATATTGTATTGCCTCTGCGGGTAAATCGTCCTGCGTTCGTGCCTCGGTAATTTCATCACGCCAGCCCGGAAGCTCTTCATACTCAACTTCTATCCCTTCGAGTTCGTAAGCATTCGCAGGAAAGAAATCCATTCTCGCACCATCAACTTTATAGCTTACCGCTATTTTTATCTTATCCAAGCCCGTCAGTACATCCAAAAGCATAATCGCTATTGAGGTTATTCCGTTTACCTCAATAGCATATCGCAATGCTACCGTATCAATCCATCCGGTTCGTCTCGGTCTGCCTGTTGTAGTACCATACTCATTACCCCTGTCGCGAATATATTGCCCTATATCGTTGTTAAGCTCGGTAGGAAACGGTCCGCCACCTACACGCGTGGAATATGCCTTCATCACACCTAATACATTATTAATACAGCTGGGCGGAAGACCGGTACCGGTAATCAACCCGCCAGTACCGCTATTGGAGCTTGTAACAAACGGATAAGTACCGTGATCAATATCGAGCAACGCTCCCTGAGCACCTTCGAACATTATCCGCTTACCATCGCTAATCGCTTGATGTAGCAAAGCAGTCGTATCACAAACATAGGGTTTTAATCTTTCCGCATATTCGCAATATTGCTCGAAGACAGAATTAAAATCTATAGGCTGATGTTCGCCATAAAGAGATTCGAAAATGATATTTTTCTTTTCGATGATACGTCTGAGCTTTTCGGCAAAATGTTCTTTTTGATATAATTCACCGACGCGGATACCCGTAGTCCTCGCAGCTTTGTCGGAATAGCACGGTCCGATGCCGCGGCAGGTGGTTCCTATGGATTTTTTACCAAGCTGCTGCTCGGAAAGTTTGTCCTGCAATTTATGATACGGAAAAACGAGATGCGCCTTATTCGATATTTTGAGATTATCCTCGAGCTTTACATTACGATATTTTAAGCCTTCTATCTCTTCCAATAATACCTGTGGGTCAATCACAACGCCATTAGCAATGACAGCTGTCGCTGCCGGTGAGAGAATCCCTGACGGTACAAGATGCATAGCAAATTTTTCCGAGCCTACAACTACGGTATGTCCAGCGTTAGCTCCACCACTATAACGGACGACAAAATCGAATCTCCCTGCGGGACCATCAGGGTCAGCCATTAAATTTACGATTTTTCCCTTACCTTCGTCTCCCCACTGGAGACCGAGAACACAGACATTTCCCTGTAAATCTATTTTCATATTTTTGTTCCTTACACAGAAAAAGTCAGCCATCGGCTGACTCGCTTTTATGAATATACCACTGTTATATTA
>WFQY01000011.1 GCA_015486815.1 Phycisphaerae bacterium
GCCGACGATCGGCCAATTCAATTTCATCAATCCGAAACGTTCGACGGATCCGCAAGCTATTCGTGCGAGGCAGATTCGTCTTGCGGTAGCTGCTGTTGCACTTGTTATGATTTTAGGCATCGTATATTCGCATAGTTTGATAGCAGACAAACAGCTTGAATATGCCAAATTGAAATCGATAGACAAGAAGAAAGCAAGGGAGCTACGCCGTTTTAAGAAATTCCAGAATCAGATAGAGAGTATAAAGGAATGGAATCAACGGAAAGTAAATTGGCTTGACGAGATAAGGACAATTACCGAACTTATGCCTTCAAATGATCAGGCTTATGTTCGGTCGATGGTGCTTGTGGAAAATAAAAAGCCCGGTATGTTGGCGCAGATAATAATAGACGGACAAGCCAAATCGAGCAAAGTGGTCGATCAGATATTGCAGAGCTTTGATAGTAGCGGAAGGTATAGCGAAATCAAACCGGGAAAACAAATACCGCGTGAACAGGCAACTCAATATCCGGAAAGTTTCAAGATAAGACTGACGATTGCAAAGAAACATAAATCGGACAAAACAAAATGAAGAATCGTGAAAGGATATTAGCAATATCAGCAGCTGTGATTGTCGTAATAGGCTTGGGCAAGCTGGTGCTTGATTCGATTATTTTTGCACCGTTGAAGAATATCGAACAGGATATTGTTAGCATCAGAGGTCAAATAGAAAAGAAAAATCGTCAGATGCAGCTGCGTTCTCAATTTGTTCGCGATTGGGAGGGTATAAGCAGCCAAACACTCGGCGATGATCCGGAACAGGTGCAACGGGTTTTATTGAGCAGGCTTAATACGTTGATTACGGTTGCTGGCTTACAAAATGTTACCAAGAATCCCGTTCCGATTACGCCAAATCGAGCAGGCGGGGTGATTCGATATTATCCGGTCGCTATTAATATAACAGGTAGGGGAAACCTCGAACAGATTACGAAATTTCTTGAGATGCTGTACAACGAACCTTATACGGTAAAGATAACCGGACTCACGCTACGCCCGAATATAAAAAGCAGATTAATTGCGTTTAGTAATTGTCGTATCGAAACCATAGTGCTTCCCAAACCGATGTTGCCTGACATCAAAATCGATACAACGCCGTCTAAGATAACGGCAACTCAGCCAGCTCCGAAGCTGCCCGATAAATCGGCTTACACACTCATCAGCGAAAAAAATATCTTTATGCCAGCGGAACAGGAATTAGCTTCCAATCTGCCTAATAAGCCTATGGGCATACCAGCTCGCAATGATGTAAATCAGGTAACCATAGAACAAAGTTCCGTAGGTTCTGCGGGTAAGCCTGGCGATCTTGTCGGGGTGTTGATTCAAGGGGGCAAAGGCGGAGTGTATATCCGCAACCAGATATCAATTAAATGGTATAATCTTTATGATTCCCTGCCCGGAGATTTAAAATTGATATTTATTCATCCGTTAGGCATTGTAGTTCGCGATGATCTCGGAAGAGTGATGTTTGTCGAGATAGGAAAAAATATATATCATCCCGTAGAATTGACTGCTGAGAGCTGTCCGGAGCTGTATCAGGCGTATAAAAAATTTCGTGCCGATAAATAATGAATTTACTGGTAAATTTTTGAAATAATGGCAAAATAGTAAGCAGGTAGATGGAGCGAATTTGGGAGTAAAGGCAATGGTGTGCAAACGTTATCGGATAATAATCTTGTTTATGCTGATTGCGGGGATGTTGATTGTTCCGCCAGCGGTTTTGGCTCAGCAAAAACCATCATCGGGAAAAGCTAAGGCGCCGAGTCTGAGTCAGCTTCGGAAGCTATTAAAACTCAGAACGACAAAAACCATCAAACACAATAAACAAGCGTCAACTACAAAGTCCTCTTCGTCTCCGATTCCAACGTCAGGTTTGCCTACCACTCTACCGTCAGGTAAAAAATTTATCCAATTCAGTTTTAATAATGCCCCCTATTCCGCAATATTTGATTTTGTCGAAAAGATTACCAATCTGCCAATACTTGGCGATAGGAATATTCCCGGTACGGTAACGTACTTTAGCAGAAAAAAGATGACGATTAACGAAGCACTCGAAGAGCTTAATCTTTTGCTCAAAGAAAAAGGTGTTGTGCTCATCCGCACCGATGACCATTTGCGTATTGCGAAATTTCCCGATGCGCTGAGGGGCTATAGCAAAGATTTTATCGGGGCAGATGCCTTTCTTAAAAGTGATGTTCCTCCGAATCAGATAGTGCGAGTATTTTTCCGGGCGAAAAATCTTCCCGCTGATGAGCTTACCAATCTGCTCGTAGAAGCTCTGCCTGTTAACGAAGTGAAACTTGCTGCGTGGAAGACTACTAATTACATACAAGTGGTCGGGCTTGCTGACAGGGTAAAGCAGATAATCAAGCTGGCACGTCGGCTTGACAGTCAGCTTCAGCCGATAGATGTAAGTTTGCTGACAAAGATATATCATCCGCGATACCTCACAGCTGGCGCTCTGGAAAAAATACTTCGGGTGATGATTCCCTCCGGCGGAGTGGTAGGACCTGGGGCTGTTCCGCTTGGTAAGCCTACTCTCGACACTGCCAGAAGAACGCCGTCAGCTAATATTACGGAAAACTATCAGTTGGTATCAGATGATGCTTCGGGTATTCTCGTGATACGTGCAACGTCCGCATTGATGTCTCATATAGAAAAGCTGATCGATAAGATTGATCTGCCGCCGGGAGAAGGGAGATTTCAAGCGAAAATTGTCAAAGTGAAGTTCGGCTCCGTTCAGACGATATCAGCTGCTATTACCGAAAGCCTCAAACGTCAGCTTGAAAGACCTGGCAAGGAAAAACAATATATCTCCGTCAAGCCTGACAAAGCGAATAAGACAATTGTTCTGGTAGGGTCGGCGTCTTTCGTTTCGCAAGCTGAAAAGCTGATAAGCGAACTCGACAAGCCCGGAATAGAATCTAAACTTATTGTTATTCCGCTGAAAAGTGCGTCAGCGGAAAGTATTATCAAAAATATTCTTTCGCCATATTATCGCACCGCAAAACGCCCGATGCCGGTGGCAGCTGATGCGCATAGTAATACGATAATTACGTGGGCGACGGGTACGGAATTGGAAGAACTCAAAGGACTGATCGCTCAGCTTGACGAAGCGGTAGCACAAGGACGCAGCATTCCGAGCATTCGAACGTATCGCCTAAAAGATGTCGATACGAAGCAGCTTGTTATTGCTCTCACACAGATGTTCGGTAAAAACTCGGATATAAAATTCTCGGCTGACCCTGCCAGTCAATCGCTGATAGTTTCCGCACCGGTGAATAATTTTTCGAAAATAGAAAAACTCATCGAGCAGTTTAAAATCAATCTTACCGACAAGAAAGTAACCAAATTGGTGGAATTGAAATATGCTGATGCAAGGGAAATTGCGAAGGTAATAAAATCGGCTTATACAATACGCAAAGTAAGAGGTGGCCTTGGTCCGCAGATAGAAATATCCGCAAATGAGCAGGCGAATAGTGTACTCGTAAGCGGTGCGGAATCGCTTGTCAACGATACAATAAAGCTAATCAATCAGCTTGATAGCAAGGTGCAAGCTAAAAGTAAAATCACAACCTATCGTCTCGATTATGCTGATGCGGTTGACCTTGTTAAGATAATCAACGATCTTTATGGTAGGAAGAGTAAAGTCAAAGCGGTAGCTGAGCCTTGGTCTAATAGTATCTTTGTTAC
>WFQY01000012.1 GCA_015486815.1 Phycisphaerae bacterium
CCGTAGCGCCTGCTTGAAAAATTCGTATGCTATTTCGGGATGTCTGAAATGTCCACCGTTTATTCCTTTCAAGAACACATATTGTTGGCCGGCTTTTTTTAGCTCTTCATAAGCTACCTTCGAATCCGCTTGTAATATCGGAATATCACCCTTTCCGTAGAAGATGAGAATCGGCTGATACGGATTAAATCTCCAACGCTCGGGTGTATAATATTCGCGAATATAATTTGCCTCGCGTGCTACTATCACACGAAACAAATCAGGCCGACGAAGACCGACAAAGTAAGCTGCAAAACCACCCGCCGACCAACCCGTTATCATAATCGCTCTGCGATCGACCGTCCGTCGGTGTAAAAAACGCCCGACTATATTTACGATGACCTTCTCATCTCGTTCCAACAATTTTCTACCTTCCTGAGCGCTTGGCGGGATAAACCCTCGAGATGAATGAAGCTCGGGCGCAATTACGACGAAATTGTTTTTCTCCGCGAGATATTTCCACTCATTTATCTGCATCTCAGCGGAGTCCCACGGATTCGTACCGTGACAGGTTACCACCAAAGGCAGAGGATATTTACCGTAACTACTCGGCAGATAGACAAAATAATCGCCTGATGTTTTCTTTTCCGTCAGGTGCAGGACGGAGTGAGGGACATTCTGCGTCTGAGTTACAGCGCAGCCAGCGAATAATATCAGTAGTAAATTTATTGTATATCGATGGTATCTCACAATAACTATATCGTATTATTTAAGCGTAACTTTTAATATTCGTTCGGTTCGTGCACCTCTTGGTGTGATAACGATCGCTTTCGCCGTATATTGCCCACGAAATTTATACAAATGCTGAGGATTTTGTTGCTTCGATATCTGTCCGTCTCCGAAGTCCCATATCACAATACGAGGTGCAGGATCAGCAGAGAGATAGAATTGCACTCTAAGCAAATTTCCCGATACTCCTTTTATAGCGCTTGTTCTGATAAACGTGAATTTTCTCGTAACTTCCTTGAAATAATCGAGCGCTACTTTCGGCCGACGCTGATGAACGCCGGTAATCTCCCTTAACCTTACCCTTTTCATTCCGTGCGCTTTAAGCCAATGATATGCAGCTCGGCATTGGTCGTTTATCATAGGAATATCACGGGCAGCCATAAATATCGCAACAGGCTGATACGGGTCAAGCCGTTCGGCAACGTCGGGCAGAAACTTCTCGTTGAAAGTGCCCATCCGCGAGACCAAAGCGCGAAATATCTGTGGATTACGCAGTCCTGTGTAATACACCGCATATCCGCCACCCGACCAGCCAACCATATACACCCTATTCGGATCGCCATTAAGAGATGTTATCGTCTTATGTACAATATTCAGAATTACCTTCTCATCCCGTTTTTGTCTTGCGATCTGACTCTGCACAGGCCAATTCAATTCACTGTTTACCGCTTGCAGTACCGGTGCGACAACTATCAAACCATATTTCTCCGCCAATCCCCGCCATTCGTGAATTTGCGCCCAAGCTGTATCCCACGGATTGGTGCCGTGGCATGTAACTATCACAGGCCAACGTTGTTCGTTGTTGTGCCACGACGGAATATAAAGGTAATATTCACCGCCGGTTTCTTTGTCTTTCAAAAGCTCGGTATCTCCCGGCACACGATTCAACCCGACCGGACAACCAGCAATAAGCATTATCAGTGCGGAGAGAACAACAAATCGAAAAATATCATATATCCTGTGCATAGAATTATCTCGAAAATATAAATACAAGGTTCGCCAATATTGAAACGGTAAGCAGAAGAATAACGATAGCAGCTATTATCTTCCATTTGTCATCAGCGAGATTTTGAGCTGATCGTTTTGAATACTGGACAGGCATATCGAGCATATTATCGACAGCAAGTCCTTCGGATTCCAAATGAGCAAGCTGACTCATATCAAAGATTCGTCGCGCGTGTATTGGCGGACGGCCTTCTCTGATAGATTTAAGGTCTTCCAAAAGCTCTTTCGTCGATTGATATCTGTCCTGCGGATTTTTAGCCATCATTATCTCGATAACCTCCGCAGTACCGACGGACAGTTCCGGATTGATATGGTCGGGTGGCGTCAGTCTCGAACGCAGGTGCTTGAGCATAACAGCTGTCGGATTGGGCGCATCGAACGGAACCCTGCCCGTTACCATATGATAAAATGTCGCACCGAGCGAATATATGTCAGCTCGAAAATCTATATCCACTTCGCCACGTATCTGTTCGGGTGAAATATAATAAGGCGTACCGTACGCTCTGCCTGCTTCGGATTCCGCCAAACGTGTGTCGGAAACTTCTCTTGCCAATCCCATATCCGCTAATTTTGCAATACCGTCTTTCGTTATCATTATATTTTTCGGTTTGACATCGCGATGAATAAACCCTCGCGTATGAGCATGATTCAATGCGTCTGCGATTGCAATGATTATGTCGAGCGCATCAGCTTCGGAATATCTACCATTAGCAGATACCTTGTCATATACGGTATGGCCATCGATATATTCCATAACGAAATAATGATATCCGCCAGCTTCGCCGACGTCGATAGCTTGTACGATATTGGGATGATTGAGTTTGGCAGCGGCTTTTCCTTCACGATAAAATCTATCGACGAATTCCGGATTTTCGCTATATCGTTTCGGAAGGACTTTAATCGCGACTATTCTATCGAGGGAAATTTGCCTGGCTTTATAAACGGTCGCCATTGCACCCTTCCCGATTTTCTGTAAAATCTGATAGCCGGGAATCTGCTGCTTATGACGCTTAGACCCGTCAAGCTCGTTCAGTACCCGTGTGCTTTGATGCTCGGTAATAAATCCCTTTTCTATTAGAATCTCGCGGAGAGGTTTGTATTCGTCTTCACGCTCGAGATGCTTTTGTAGCTTGAGGCACTCTTTGACTTCGTCGCGGGTTGCAAGATTGTATTTGATAACAAGCTTACCAAATTCCGTATCTTCACTACCGCTCGCGCCAAACGTCGAACCTGATACTGATTTCTCTTCTGACGACATAAACTGCTGTTTTACTTTTCTGCTCACGAATAATTATATCACATATTATCTCGCAAATCGAAACGAAGCTGTTATTTTATCACAATTTCTTTTTTAAGCTTTGCGCTGTCATAGATAGCTTGCAATATCTGCTGAACCATAAATGCCTCTTGCGGTTTTACTCTCGGCTGTTTTCCCTTTCTTATACAATCGCTGAAATGTGCTATCTGCTTTTCGAAACAGCTGGCCTCTTTTACTCTGTAATTCGTCTCTGTAAGGGCAGCGGGCGTATCCTGACCGGTAAATACGATTTTGCTACCATCGGAAACGCAGCCAGCTTTATCACCGGCGAGCCAAGTCTCGAGTTTGTTATCCTCCGCCATATTGATCGCCCATGAAACCTGCAATAAAATCGTCGCTCCGTTATCAAATCTAATCATCGCGGTTGCATAATCTTCGACATCGTATTTTCCCGCAGGATTTTCTTTGCCCCACATACTCAGATATACGTAATTTTTGTCAGCAAGATGGCAGCCACTCGTTGCAAAAACACGCTTGGGTTTGGGATGGCCTATAAACC
>WFQY01000013.1 GCA_015486815.1 Phycisphaerae bacterium
TTAGAAGCTGTTACTCTGTTAAAGAAGAAATACCCCGATATAAAATTATTGCTTATCGGTCAGCCTGATAAAAATATAGAAGATGATGTGAATAAATTCATAGAAGACAATAGGCTGGAAAATAATATTAATATTACCGGCCGGGTACCTCATTCCGATGTTCCGGAATTGCTTCAAGATTGTAAAATTGGTTGTATCGCACTGCTTGACTTACCGAAATTCGGAAAAAATATCGCTACGAAGATGTTTGAATATTTTGCATCTGCTATGCCAGTCGTATCGTCAGATCTCCCACCCGAACGAGAATATTTGGAAGAAGACAAAGTAGGACTGTTCTTTGAGCCGGGAAATGCGCAGTCGATGGCGGATGCGATTGATAGAATTTTATCAGACCCGGAATTAGGTAAACAAATGGGCGAAAATGCACGAAAATATATGATAGAACATAATCTCTTCGCTGAAAATGAGATGAAAAAATTAGCGGAATTTTATGAATATTTGTTTCAGCATCCTCGGAGCTTGCTTTAATGAAGTATCTGATAATAAACGCAGACGATTTCGGTTTTAATAAGGAAATAACAGATGGAATAATAGATGCCCATCGAGCTGGTACCGTTACAAGTACAACAATGATGGTTAATATGCCAGCAGTTGAGTATGCAGCGACGTTATCTAAAGATTATCCTAATCTATCGGTAGGAATACATCTTAATCTGACAGTCGGAAAACCTCTATCGCCGCTTGAAAAAGTAAGTGGTCTGGTGGACAAAAACGGTAACTTCAGAAATTATATCGAAATGTTCAGATTAGCGAATAGATGTAAGCTGCCAAAGGAACAAATAGAAACAGAACTGATTGCTCAAATAGAAAAGTTTCTGGCTTTGGGGTTAATTCCCTCTCATTCGGACAGCCATCATCATATAGCTGATTGTATGCAAATTCATCCTATAAAGGTACGGTTGCTTAAGAAGTATGGAATCAAAAAAGCCCGTACTCAGAGAGGGTTTTATCATCGAGATAAGCTTGCTAAAAATAAATCAAAAGCTACTGTTGAGACTATTAAGAAAAATCTGGTAAGATTGCCTTATCGGCTTTACTATGAAATATTGCATTTGCACTGTAAACTTTCCGGTATAAAGACGCCTGATGAAAGGTATGGTTTGGCGAAGGTAGTATCGGATAGAAAACTCAATTTTGATCTCGAAGGATTAGAACATTATCTCGCAACAATGCCTGAAAAGAAAATTGTCGAGATGTGTACACATCCGGGTTTGCCACATAATGACCCGACAGACAGACCTGAATTTATGCAGGTAAGAATAAATGAGCATAAGATATTAACAAATCCGAAATTGCTCGATTTATTTGAAAAATATGATGTGAAACTAATTAACTTCAACGATTTTTAGATTAAGCGAAGGAACAAACAATGGCATATAAGGGAGAAACGAGTATCAGGAGATGGCTTTACAATCATTCTCCTGTGTTATTTCAAAACATTATGGCGAGTATTTACGGATATCAGAAGATAAGGTTTCGATATCATTCAAAAGAGTATCCGAAATGGTATGAGTTTTATAAAGAGACAGCAAATTGGTCGGACGATAAGCTACGCGAATATCAATGGCAGGAAGTAGAGGAGATTATTAATTATGCGTACGAGCATGTTCCTTATTACCGAAAAAAGTTTGATAATGCACACATAAAACCTTCTGATATTAAATCCTTTGACGATTTGTCTAAAATTCCGTATCTGGAAAAAGAAGAAGTCAGATTGCATAGCGAAGAGCTCATAAGTGATGAATATCGTAAAGAGGATTTATTTTCACATCCTACGAGTGGCAGCACCGGTACGCCAATGATGCTATATAATGACAGGTTGGCTACTATTAGAAATTATGCAATTCGATGGGCACAATGCAGACCGGGATTAAATAGGAAAGACAAAAATGTAAACTTCACGGGGCTTGAGCTGTTAGACCCTGCACAAAATAAACCTCCTTTCTGGAGGATGAATTGGGCGGGCAGGCAAAGACTTTATTCCGTATTTCATATGAATGATGAGACTCTGCCTTTTTACATAGACGATTTGATAAAATTTAATCCGGTATGGATGTATGGCTACCCGTCCGCTATCTATACCGTAGCGGAATTTATTTTACGCAAAAGGTTGGATTATCCTGTTCCACCTAAAGCGATTATAGTAAGTTCCGAGCAGTGTCTGCCCCATTATCGTCAAGCTATGGAGCAAGCCTTTAAAACTAAAGTTTGGGACGAATATGGACAAGGTGAAATGGCGGGATTGGCTTTTGAGTGTAAGTGTGGCAAGCTACACGAAAAGCCGGAATATGCACTTATGGAATTTGTGCCTACTGGCGAAAAGGATGATGAGACGGGTTTTGACGTTTATGAACTTGTCTGTACATCTTTTGTAAACAAAGCTTGGCCGTTGATAAGGTATCGTGTAGGCGACCTTGCGGTTATAAATCCCGATGCAAAATGTTCCGAAGGGTTAGCTGGTAAAGTTATAGAAACAATATACGGACGAACAGGACATTTTCTTATCGCTGCTGACGGGACGAAAATATCCAACATATCGGTAATGGCTAAGAAATGCAGAAATATTCAATTGATGCAGGTTGTTCAGGAAGAACTCGGCAGAGTAAAGCTCGTTATCGTGCCAGATGAGAATTATGATAAGCAGCGCGATGAGCCATTTACCATAGAGCAATTCAGAAAAAAGTTAGGCGATGAAAGTAGAATGAAAATCGAAGTTGAATATGTAGATCAAATTCCTTTGACCAAATCGGGTAAATATCTCTCGATTGTTTCTAAGATAGGCAAAGAACATTTGTAACCGCAAATTGCACGATAGAGGATTATAGTAATATGCAGGATTGGCCTTTTGTATCTGTAATTATGCCCGTGCGAAA
>WFQY01000014.1 GCA_015486815.1 Phycisphaerae bacterium
GCTATATTGATTGCCTGTAACTTTGTTGCAATTTTTTCCCGACTTCAGCAATGTGGTGTCGCAAGTCCTTGTAAATAAAGGATGCCCTATTTTTATGAGGCACTACAAGAGGGATTTGAGAAAAAATCCTCATTTTTGAGCTGAAATCAACGATTTTTCAGAAAAATCCCCAAAAACCGCCGAAGTCGGGAAGATATTTGCGAATTTTCTTCGCATCCGTTTCAAGTTGACCTTGCGAATAAGAGCCTGCGTATCGTAAAGATTGTCTTTCTCCGCTACCATCGATGTAATTATATACCGGATATTTCACTAAAGCCAGCCTGTTGCCTCCGCCAGCCTACCTACATAATACACGAAATTTTCCCACGAAATATCGTGTGGAACACCATGGTCGCAACCCGGTATAAATCCACCATTATCTATTACCGGGCGAATACGTTTTAGTTCCTCATCAATTTTTTCTTTGCCAGCTGCTATACATCGTTTGTCAAAACTACCCCGATATGCGATGTTCTTTCCGAATTGCTTTCTGAACTCAACAATATCATTGCCAGCTGCTACTTCGATAGGGTCGCACGCATTTATGCTCGCCTCTATCCATATCGGAATCAACTCGCCTATAAATCCGTCCGAATCGCACGCATAGATAGGCACACCCGTTGAGCGAATAACCTCGCCCCATTTTCTCCAACAGGGCAGTAAAAATTTCCTCGTCATATCAGGTGAAATCATCGAAAATTTTTTATACGCCATATCTTCCGAGATGTGAACTTCATCGGGAATGATATATTCGAATCCTCTTTTCATAAGCACGATTACATATTCCGTCCAAAATTCTATCATTTCTTCAACAAAGGCTGGGTCTTCGAGGAACATCATACATAGGTTTTCAAATCCCAACCACTCGCGAAGCTGCCAAAAAGGCCCTGAAAAATGAAATCCTATAGGCCAAGTTCGATTTTTTAATCGTTCCGCACGTTCTTTCGCATCTTCAGGCAATCTCGAAGGATCATAAGGGTCATATCTTTTTTTCATTTCCGCCCAATCCGCTCGCGTCTCTACCGGGCATTTAATCCACCTTCGGGTTACAAAGTCAATCGCATTACGGAGATACTCAAGTGTATATTCGTTTGATATCTCGCAGATATTTCCCTTCCAATCTTGAACTATCTGCGAGCGTTCTTTTTTCTCTATAACCTTTTCCTCGAATTGAGGAATCATTCTTTCGTTGATATAAAATCCTTCTTCGACTTTTGGAAGTTCCAGCTTTCCGCCGGCAAGGCGATATGCGTATTCCGTTATCTCCTGTGCGTCCTCCAAATGTTCAGGCAGTCCTTCCTTATGCCAGCGTGCCTTCGTTGACCTGCGTCCGGCACCCGGCTGAAGTGGAATGCGCTCGGGCTTACCAAAGAGAAGCGTTTCCAAAAACATTTCTCTCAGATTCATCGAATTACTCCTTTGCTTTATGTATTTTTCGACTATAATATATTTATTGTATAACGAATATTACAGGTGCGAAATGGCAAAAATGACTAAGAATATGGAAAAAACGACCAAAGATGCTTTGCCTATATTCCGTAGTGAGCAATTCCGAACACCTCTCGAAGCTGAACGAAAAATAGGATTGTGGGTCGATAGGATAGGGCAAAAAACCGATAAAAAACCCTCGAGTTCCGCTTTGAGAGTTTTGGGGCAATTTGCAGCTGTCTTTATTGAAAAAGGCAGTGGATATTTTCTAACTAAGTCAGCTGGCAGATTGACTGTCGAGAAGGGAGATGTGATGATTGTCCTGCCTGATGAACCGCATATATATTACCCGACCAAAAGATGGACGGAAAAATGGATAGTGTGGAATGGCCCGCAAGCAAATATGATTTACAAATTAGGGCTTCTTAACAAAAACAATATAGTCATCAGAGATTATAAATCCGTGGTATCAGACGCACACAAAAGATTGTCTGTGCTTATGGACAAAGAAGATATAACAGCGATATTCGAACGCAAACTTATTATATTACAAATGATACAATCGCTTGTGAGTTACTCGGGTAGCAGTAATATTTCCGTTGATTATGCAAAACGTTTTGACAAAATAGCTGAATATATCACGTCAAATTATAACAAAAATATTCATATAGATGAGCTTGCAAAGAAGGCACATCTTAGCCCGACTCATTTCCGCAGATTATTCAAAGCTCATACCGGACGCTCGCCTAAACAATTCATTACGTCCGTCAAAATCTCACAGGCAAAGCGACTTCTTACGCAAGGCTATCCTATAAAGCAATCCGCTGATATGGTCGGATACGATGATGTGTTCTATTTTATGAAGGTATTCAAAAAAACGGTAGGCGTCTCAGCGGGCACATTTGCAAAAGGTTTTCACCTTTAACCACAAGCGGTTTTATATGCCTCTTTATATACTTTAACGGTCTTTTCAGCTACTATCGCGGGATGAAATCGGGCGAGTGCAATTTCTTTTGACCGCTGACCCATTTGCTTACGAAGGTTACCGTCCTTTATTAGCTTAACTATTTTGTCTGCAATCTTTTGTGGCTCGTTAGGCTCTACGAGAAATCCCGACCTGCCATTTTCTATCATATAAGGCATACCACAGCAATTGGACGCTATAACAGGCACACCAGCTGCCATCGCTTCTTCAATAGCCATTGGCGAATTTTCCTCCAACGATACGAGAATAAACATCGAAGCTCGCGAGAGTTCTTTCATAATTGCAGACCTATCGATTCGCCCCAACAGCTTGACGTTATTTTCTATTCCTTCACTCGCAATAAACCGTTTGACCTTTGCATAATATTGTTCCGTCTTTGGCTCACCCGCAAGGATTAGCTCTGCTTGTGGAATTGATTTTACTACCTTTGTAAAACTTTCGAGTAGCCCGAGAGTATTTTTTCTCGCTGACAGCCAAGCAGCTGAGAAGATCCGCATACGCTCTTCCGTCCGATGAATATCGAAAAAAGCATCGTCTATCGGATTATCGATATCGTATATTTTCGTTTCCGCACCGACAAACTTTTCAAGCTGGTTTCTGACATACGGGCTTATCGATATGATATAAGGTTGCTTCCGCCAGCTCGACGTCTCTATCCGTTTCCATATCATCGAACGTAACCCAGCGAGCACCGAATCGCTGAGTTTGGTATCAGCATAGATAAATCCGTGGACGGTAAAGACCCTTGGCAACGCAAGCTTACTTACCATTATCCCGTAAACATCGTGCGAATGGACAACGTCGGGATGTATATCTCTGATTTTCTCACAGACAGCTTTGCTATCCGCACCGATAGCATGGCTAATCATTGTCCTTGCGGAAAACGGCAGGCGATGAATTACCACACCGTTCCAGTGATGAACACAAGGTGCAAGAGTCTTGGGGTCGGTAGTAACCACATAGAGTTTCAGCCCTTCAATCTTCGTCAATGCCCGAACGAGATTGACACTTACCGATTCCACTCCGCCACGCGGTGCCTCGGGTATCCGTGGAAATCTTGTTACTATTGCGATTTTCATAATTTCACGACATCTGAAAATACACGTTCGAATTTAGGTATTACAACGTCGGGTGAATGGTGTGAGATATAATAATTTCGAGCGTTTCGGGAGCATTCTTCCCACAAATCGCGAATATCGGTAATCAATTTGATTTGTTCCGCAAGCTCATCGATATCTTTTGCAACAAAACCGAGTTTGTGTGTTTGTATTACATTGTCAGGGTCGAAAGTGGATATTATAGGCAGCCCGAAGCTCCACGCTTCGAGAAATGTATTGGGAAACCCTTCGAAGTCCGAAGTGCAGATAAGGCAGGCTGAGCGTTTATAAAATTCCGATGTTTTCTGTCTCGGTACAGGCCCGTGGACGGTGATATTTGAGGTTTGCTTGGCTTGTTCGAATACTTTTTGTGCATATTCGGTTTTATATACGGGTCCGACAAGGTCAAAGTTGAACATTGACAACGCTTTTGCAATTTCGATTAGTTTGTCAGGCCTTTTCTGTCTGCAGATTCTTCCTATCCACAATATACGTTTACTACTGAAATCGGGCGGTGAAAATTCCTGTTCGGTTGGCCCGATACAGGGCATCGCAATAACGACGGAATCACGCCCGAATCCCGATTTCAAAAGCTCTTGCTGATGTTTTGTCTGGACGATGATTTTGTCTGCATTTTTTAGCCCATACTTGTATAAAATCCTATCACGAAATTTTTTCATCTCAGGCAGTTTGATATTGACATCGACATCGTTTGCAACGGAATAAACAAATTTCCTGTTATGCTTTTTGCACCAAAGGGCAGCTTGTCCGGTAACGCAATCAGCGCAATTTTGATAGTAGATACCAGCATTTGCACGTTTCATTGCCTGAATCAGCCCTGTCCATTTCGGATGAAAAAAACGCAATCCGCGCAATCCCGCCTGCTCTCTGCAGATTTTCAATATCTTTACGCCTGCAATTTGCTTATTGTCTTTTTGCCCTAAATCCCACGTCAGCATCGTAATATCGTAACCTTTGTTAGCGAACCACTTTGCCATCAACGTTGTCTGCCATTCAACCCCACCTATATGTCCCCTCTCAAGCTCCGCTATAGTCGGATAAGCTTGATGTGCAATAAAACAGATTTTTGGTAATACGTTTGACATAATTAGTTTCTACTATCTACGGAACTACGGTACGATATTTTTAAGTTTTTTTCGTAGCAGTAATCAGGAAATGATTCCCTTGCGTGATTCGGATATCTCGAAAGTTATTTTTCATTAATAAACGCTCCATTCTCTTTTTCGTTTGAAACGACTCTATTCTCCGTACTATTGGAAAATGAAACAATCTGCCAAACAAATGGAAATAGAGTCCATTTAACATAACATATGATCTGAATATCACATCTTTCCACTCTAAATTTCTACATGAACGTAAAAAATGCTTATACACCATACGGAAAGAATGGAGTGTAATCCAAATTTCACCATTAGGTTTGAGGACACGGTAAATTTCCTCTATGGATTTGTTGATATTCGTATAGGGAAGACTGGTTCTGGAAATCGCAATATCAACCATATTCGATTGGATAGGGAGACTTTCACTACAAGCATTGATAAAATTTATATTCGGATAATGACGACAACCGTATATCAATACATCCAAATCTATGTCTATCCCCAATAATTTTTTTTCGTTGTCATTATAAATATCAGATGCGTAAATTGTTTGCCCTATTCCGCAACCGATGTCTAATATTGTACTATGATGTTTTTTGAACGTAGGCATAATATGACGAGGGTCGTTTGGGTCTTTAGCCGTCTGCAACTCCCTTAAATGATATTGAATCACACTGTCATAATCATGCTTTTTGGTAAATATGGTTTTCTTTCGTACCAGCAATATCGGAACATCGTCTATAATTTCAAATTTCCGTTTGCAATTGCCACAATATAAATAGTGGTCATCACATATCCTGTCTCTTATACAC
>WFQY01000015.1 GCA_015486815.1 Phycisphaerae bacterium
ATATTGAAATAAACCATATAAATCAAACTGCGTCAAAGTCCTTGTTTAACAGTTACTTCCGAAAACTTAATTATTTAGCTCTCGCAATAAATGTCGTTTATTTTGCAGTATCACTGCATTTTAGCCGATATTTTTATTGGTTTTGATTATCTTTTGTTTATAACACTATTAGGAATATGCAAAATGCAAATCTTGCACGTTCCTATGGATATAAAACGAACAGACCGTTCTGCCCTTTCGGTATAATCAAAGGCTTAATGTTTATTGGTTAAATATTTTCTGATATCAGCGTTGCGAATAATAACGGAATTGATAATAAATTTTGCGTAGTTTATGTGGATTCACGAATGATGAGCTTGGTTGTGATAAGCTTGCTCTTAATCTTTTGTCCGTCTTGCGGCTTATCCGAGCGATCTATGAGTTTAATCAACATATCCACAGCTTCTCTGGCAACAATATCATATTGCAAATCGACAGTCGTAAGAGCTGGCCTAATATAATCGCTTACATCCGTATTGCCATGGCCAGCTATCGCAATATCATCGGGAATTTTGAAGTCCCTTTCCTGCAGGACATTCATTATGCGAGCTGCCCACAAATCGTCTGCGAAAATTGCGTCAGCCTTGCCAGCTATCACTACATCATCAACAATTTTTTCCGCAAGTTTATGATCGAGCGAGTGTATCTCTATGTCCTTGCCTATTCGTTCCGTACCTATCCAAACGATATGTTTATCAGGTTTTATATTGTGTTTTTTCAGCGTGTTAATATAGCCCGTGTATAATTTCGGACCAGACAGCCAATCTAACGTACTCATAACAAAAGCTATTCTTTTTTTGCCTCTTTCTATAAGATGATCGATCGCCAACTCGCTTACTTTTTCGAAGTCAACACCTACGTAATATTCATAATTTATTTCAGGCTTGTCGATAAAAACGATATTTTTGATTCCGGAATTAATGATCATATTTGCTATCTTGTCGTGAGCTTCGGGGTAGTAATGATGAACGCAAATAATTCCATCGACCCCCCTGCTGACAAATTCGTCGATACATTCATTGACGAGGTCTGGTTGAGGATTTTCGTGAAGGAATAACGTATGGTAACCGAGTCTTCTGGCTTGTCTGCCTATTTCCGCTAATCTTACGCTATTCGCAACTGTCGGTAACGGGTCGATGAGTACGCCTATGGTTTTGCTCTTTCTGCCAGCTAATTGTCGCGCTGCAAGATTCGGGCGATAATTAAGCTCGCGAGCTATTTTGCGAACGCGTTCAGCAGTCTGCTTGCTTACACGTATTCTATCGCCACCGGTGCCTTGCAATACCTTGCCAACAGCTGCAAGTGAAACATTTGCACGCTTTGCGATATCTATCATTCTGACAGCTGATTTTCCCATATATTCAGTATCACAAATATTACATAAAAAATCAATAGCAAATAGCAGTTTCAATGCGGAATATCACGCTATATCATCTATTTTATCCTAAATTCTCAATTGTGCATTTTTTCGATAAATCGATTCATTTGTTCTATCATATCTGCGATTTTTTCTCGCTGTTGTAACAGTATTTCGGGATTATGGCAAAAATCATTAAATCGACGCGAAATTTTTTCCGGTACTTGTGTCAGAGCAAATGCTTCTTGTCGTACTTTTGCAGGCAGCTTATCGCTAAAGGGTGAATTTTCTATTTTCTCAAGCGTTCTGCGAAGCAATGCCAAATATTCGTAATCTTCTATTCCGTCTCGTATTATCTCAAGTCTAATGGAAGGATAAGGAGTTGCGTTTTTGCCAGGCCAAATCAACAATCCGTCTCCATTATTTTTCAGCTTTTTCGCGACATCGGTATCACGCATATAAATCGGCACATCGGGAAAGTGAGGCTTACCCGAAGCAGCTCCCGTTAGTCCTTCCCACCACGTCGTGCTCCAATAAAGCAATCCGGTTACTCCCTTTTGCCACAATTGCCAAAATAATATTCTATGGTCAATCGCTGGCTCATCGATAAAGAAATTCGCATAGGTCTCGCAAGGCACACAGCAAACATACATCCATACGGTATCGCCCGCCTGCTGTCTGCTTTTGTAAAAGTTATACTTCGATTCAAGCCGAGGAGAAAGCGGACACCAAATATCGACTAGCCCGACGAGCTTTTCGGGTGGAGCATGATTTAGCGTTTGCATTATTGGCAGATTAGGTATCGCCTGTTTGATTTTCGTATAGGTTTCCTTCACAAGCGGATAGCATTTTTCACTCGCTTCATCCATTCCGTAGAGGAATACATCTTTGGTAAATCCGAGCCGACGATATTCCGCTAATCCCGCATTGATATCGTGAATCCAGCCGGCAATATCTTTTTTGTCTTCGCCCTTGAGTACTCTACCGGGATTGGGCAGCCTATAAATTGCAAATGAATAGGGAGGATAATATTTCGGGGTCAATTTACCGACCGTCTGTTGCAATCGTGATAAATCCACACTACCATCAGGCAGCTTTTTCCAATACTCTCTGCCAATATTTTTGGGTGTAAGCCGATATTTGCCCATAAATTCGCACCACTTTGCGAACACATCTATCGGACAAACAGAAGGATTGTCTTTGTCCGATATGCCATACCATTTTTTTAAAGTACCCGGGTAGAGCCCGAACGGGCAGGCAAGTGTGCCGGGGCGTGGCAATCTGAAATTACGCACATTCAGCGTTACCGGTATAGCTATTTGATGCTTATCACCTGTAATTACAACTTGTCCCTTATATATTCCCGACGGTGCATTAGCGGGAACGTTAATTCTGAACCAAATAGGTTGTTGTCTGCCTGCTGGTATGTCGAAAGTTTTACCGGCAGTGAGTGGCATTAAAATATCAGGCCACCAGCCGACATAAACGGGTTTTGTATTTTTGGGCTTTATCGTTCTGACATATTCGATGTAATTCTCTTCGATGGGTATAGATGATTTTCCTTTTTTCAGAGCGATCGCCTTAACGGAAACCTTTTGCAGACCTGAATAGCCCGGAACAATTACAAGCTGAAATGATTCCGTTTCATCCTTAGCTGCATCGACGACAATAGTCTTTGTCCGCCAAGCCTGCCAGAGATTATTCAAACTGCAATCTCTCGGCACTTTCATCATTGACCTCGCCGGAATGACGCGGAACACGATATTGCCTTTTGAATCTTTTGCGTTTATAAAAGAATCGTTTCCGCAAAGAGCAAATCCGGAAATTGAACATAATAAGACTATACTCGCGGATATTATCGTTCGCTTCATTTGGTTATCCCTCAACGATATATGAAAAATGTTTGCTTAGGGAAAATTATTCGGAATCTTCAAGGGCGCTCGGGTGAAAGCCCAGATCGACAGCTCTGCCTGCATCGACCGATTCTACGTGTCCGTCAGCCAAGAGGACATTCGCTCGATGAGAATGGCGAAGATGAACTCTCTGCGTGTATGCGCCGGTACGATAGAGGACAGCCTGCTGCGTCTGCCAGTTGAGCTCGAGACTGTCTGCGTGCGTTATACATACCGATGGCAGTTCTATCTTATTATAGTTGAGTACGCCTACCGAATGTCCACTCGTTGGAGAAGTCCATTGTAATGCACCGGTATAGGGCTGATAGTCGCTGCTCCATATCACGCCATAAGTTCGGTAAGGAGACCAGCCAGCGTCGGGACCCTCTTCGTTATATTTATATGGCGGAAAGCTTGGGCATACGGCACAATTAGGATTTTTGAGATATTCTCTTTTTTTGCCCCACCATTCATAGAGTGGGCTTACCCATCTGTCGTACGGAAACCCACCACCTGTCGTACCGATTACGAACTGTCCGTTCCAGTCATCGGTATAAAACTGAATTGCTATACCGACTTGCCTTAGGTTGCTCTCGCACACTACGGATTTTGCACGTTCTCGAGCGGTATTTAAAGCTGGCAGAAGAATTGCAACGAGTACCGCAATTATCGCAACTACAACCAAAAGCTCGATGAGTGTAAAACCGTTTCTTCGACTTTCCATAACAAAACCCCGAATAAATTTATAAT
>WFQY01000016.1 GCA_015486815.1 Phycisphaerae bacterium
AATATTTTTTTAGATTAGCCGAATTTAGCTGAAATCGAAGATTTATTGGGGTAAAGCCAAATCCCCCCGCTCATACTTGATTTTTCTTTAATGACTTACAACATCGCAACCGCCTCGGCACTTGCTATTATTTCTTGACTACGGATAAAATTGTTGTTAATATTCAGAACTGTTGGGGCGGTTAGCTCAGGTGGCTAGAGCGCTTCCTTGACGTGGAAGAGGTCACAGGTTCGAGTCCTGTACCGCCCACTAAACCTACCTTTTCGCTATTGAATCTGCTTGTTTTATTAGCTCGGTGATTGCTTGTTTTTGTGCGGGGTTGAGAGGACATTTATTTTCAGCTTTTTCATACAGATCGCTGGTATATTTTCTGGCACGCTCGATTATGTCGGTAGGGTCTTTCATCCATGCTAATGGCAGACGATTATCGATAAATGCAGGAAACCAGCATTCCTCACGGAAAAATTCAGCTGTATGTTCCGTCTCGAGGAAGAAACCACCTTTCGGTGCTACCGAAAGAATCGTATCAAGCCCGATATGTTCATCATCGACATTGACATCTCGAAATAGATGTCGAAAATACAGCCCCATCTCATAATCTAATATCAATTGTACGGGACTACCGACGTCGCTAAACGCAAGGCAACCTATTCCAATTTTACGTTGGCCGGCAGATATGTTAAAGGTTGTACTTATCGCTTTTTCATAAACCGATTGTGCAGAAACCGTCTGAGCTGCTACTCCGGTAACCCCTATTGCGGAGGATTTTATGCCGAATAGATATTCATTCATCTGAGCGCCAGCAATTATGTGTAATAGTAAATCGGGGCCCGATTGTCGATGAGAAGCGGACTTCATATCCATTATCGTAGATGTGGCGGTTATGCCCATAGTTAAGTCGTCTATTGCAAGGCGCATTGCACTAAGTGCTAACGATTCAGCTGTATTTTGAACGAGGCTGCCCGCGACGGTAATCGGACCCGATGCACCGGCGACAGGCATATGTCCGAACGTTATTGGCACGCCTATCAATCGCCGTGCTTCGAGTGCAATTTCTATGCTTTCGCGAGTAATCATAAAAGGTGAATTTACCCAGCATTTAGTAGCGAATATCGGATTCTTTTTGACTTGCTCCATCGAACCCTGTGCGATTTTAGATGCTTCGATAAAAAACGGCAGCATCTTCAACGAATAAACTGAAACACGATGGGGTCTTGCACTATTCAAAATTATAGTAGCGAATGCGTGAAAATCGGCGGACTCGCACGGTGCGTCGGAAGGGATAAACGTCGGATGCGTCCTGTCAATATCGCCAATCGCATCAACCAAATGACACCATCGAGCCAAATCATTTTCGGTTGCCGGTCGGATTTTATTGGTCTCGATGTCGCATATATGCAACGCCTGGCCGTGCGTAAACATCTCTATTTGTGATTCAGGCCAATTGTTTTGTCTTTGCTCGACAAGATTTTTCTCTTTTTCTTCTGCAATTCTTGCTAATACCCTATCTATCACCGATTGCGGAAATCTTACCAGCTCACCGTCAACCTGACAGCCAAATGCTGTCAGATAATCGAAAAACTCTTCCGTTCCTTGCACACGAAACGGGACTTCTTTCCATACCGTAAGCGCCCGATTGAAACAATATTCAAGCTCATTATTGTCAAGAAGTTTAAATTCCATTCGCATTTTAGCTTTCACGATTTATCCCTTTGTATTTTGCACGTTCCTATTTTGTATATTTCTATTTGTAGCTTTCACCTTTTTGTAGCTTTCACCTTTACTGTCCAGATATTTTCGATAAACATCAGGCTGACGCCTGCCGTAAAGTTCACGCACCGATTTATCCACAAGCATCTGTGTTCGCATCGGGACATCCGTATCATCCACCATAATTCTGTGTATAAGATTGATATCTATTTCAGTTGAGGCATAGCATTCCTTATCGTTTGGTGTTGTGAGAATATATTTTCCTGTAGGGTCGATTATTCCCGTACGTCCGAACGGACAATCCTCAGCTGCAGTCGGACCAGCCAATACAACAAAAATAACATTTTCTATAGCACGTGCACGTGCAAGTATTTCTACATGCTCAACGCCATTCCAACAATAATGCTCCTGATGCGGAAAGAAAATTATCTCTGCCCCCTGAAGTGCCATCGAGCGGACAGTCTCGGGGAAATAATTATCAAAGCACACCTCGATACCAACCTGAGCAAAATCGAGATTAAATACGGACAGCTCATCACCACCTTGCTGATTATAATTCTTTTCCGTCGGTAACGGAATATGCACTTTACGATATACGCCAGCTATCTCGCCATCACGTGCCAAAATCACCGTCGTATTAAATGTATCTTCGCCGTCAGCTTCGAAGAAATTTATTATCACATACATCTTGCCACGTTTAGCATATTCTCGCATCGTCTCAATAATCGGGCTGTTGCTGATAGGCTCAGGTTCTCTGCCACAACCTATCTCAGGCAATAGGACTACATCGGGCTTATCTTCGGCAGCTTCATCCATAAAACGCTTTGCAACATCAAGCGAAAATCCTTTCAGCTGAATCACGCCAACTTTTACCAGTCGAGCTATATCGTTCGGATTAGCATCTTTCATCGCTCGTATCATTTATGTTTCTCCCATTATATCCTGATTATTTCGTTAGCTTCATATAATATATTCTGCTGTCCATCAGCGGCTTAAAGCCCGCACGCTCATACATCTTTCTTGCAGGTGTGTGTTCTTCGTTTAATCCCGTATATACTTCGACAATTTTCATTCCTGCCTGACGTATTTTATCGAGAACAAATCTCAGCTGACGGCTTCCGATTCCTCTGCCTTTGTAATGGGGGTCAACTCCGTTTTGGCCTACTGTGCCGATACTCGTTTGCTCATCAACGAAATAGCTACAAAATCCGACAACCTTTTTGTCTATTTCGGTAACGTACCATTGCGAAGGATTTGCCAATATAGCGTTTCTGAAACTCTCAGCTTTTCGTTGTTGCCACGACTTGCCACCTATCGGAAATCCATATTCCTTTTCTCTTTTATAGTCCAACCCGATATTCCATATTTTCTTTACTATCTCTTCGATAGCGGATAAATCGTGTTTACAAAAAGGTCTAATAACCATATTGTCTTCGCTACTCATTTTCCTATTCTCCATAATAGTTTTAGCATACCTGCTATACATCTAAACATATTCATTATACCTCACCTCAAAAATTCCGCGGACAAAATTGACTTGGCAGTAATTGCTTTCGTTTGTCGATTTTTGGTATGAACGCAAATGCAGTTTGAATGGGGAAAAGCATTATTCAACAAACTGAGAAGGTGAATATCCCTCAATTCGTTTGAATGTGCGTGAAAATTGCTG
>WFQY01000017.1 GCA_015486815.1 Phycisphaerae bacterium
ACCTACACCCTACAGCTCACCGCCCACGTCTTTCTTCCCTCTTCTTCCCTCTCTCTTCTCTTTTCTCTCCTCTTTCTTCTCTCTTCGCCCCTCTCTCCTCTCTCTTCCCTTTTCTCTCTTCAATCTTCACCCCAGCTCAATCACCCGCCCGGTATCTGCCGACTCGCGAGCAGCCAACGCCACCTGAACCGCAAGCCTACCCTCACGCCAACTACTTCTTGGCTTCGTGCCGGTCTGACACGAACGGAGAAAATCTTTAATCAACCTATCGTCCGCTCCGCCGTGCCCACTTTTCATCATCTCGCTTAGGTCGCTGACATACTTTCTTCCGCTATGTCTTTCGATAAGCGTAACCACCCCTTCTTCCATATCCGCTTCTATCATTCCTTCGGTGCCTATCACACGCATCTCGCGAGTACTTCGCGCAGTCAGCACATTCACCGTATATGTCGTCCTTATATCGTTCGCATAAGTAACCACAGCTATTCCGTTATCAAACGTGTCCTTATCCGAATTAAACAAACACAAATCGCCAGGGTCTTGGCCGTTCTTTTCCGAAACAATCTTAAGCTGACGCATAACTTCCGCCAATGGCTCATCGCGAGGAGTAAGCACATCATAATAATCGGGACATTCAAATTGCAATTTACACTCGCGACAGAGCTTACTCGCTTCGGGCTTAGGCTTATAATGCGAAAGACTACTAACCGCATATACCGTTTTAGGCTCCGCACCCGCCATCCAATTCAGCAGGTCGAAATCGTGGCATGCCTTGGTCAGCCATAACCCTCCGCCATACTTCCTGAATCTATTCCACCGCCTAAAATAGGTTTTTCCACCATAGTAATATTCATTCGCTTCTATCGTGGTAACCTTCCCGAGATGGCCTGTAGTTATAAGATGATGAATCGTCTCGTGTACAGGTCCGTGTCTGAGGTTAAATCCCAGATAAAACACAGCTGAACTATTTTTGGCAGCTACCACCATTCTGTCGCAATCTTCAAGCGTAACCGCCATTGGTTTTTCGCAAAATACATTCGTATCCGTTTCCAAAGCGTGAACCACAGGTTCAACGTGCGCATAATCCGAGGTACAAACCGCTACCGCATCGGGCTTGAGCTTTTCTATCATCACCTTATCGTCGGTGAATACGTCCACATCAAGGCCATAATGTTTCTTGAGTATTTCACCGCGTTCCGGAATAATATCACACAAACCTACTATCTCGCCATCGCTCGGATTCTTTTGGAAATATCCCAGAAACATCGTAGAACGCGCACTACATCCGACAACCGCTATACGAAATTTTTTTCTTATCGGATTCCCTTTTATGCCTGTATCTTCTGCCATTTTATTTTACCTCAGCTGTCATACTCCGAAATTTTTATACACTTGTACTTTCTCCCGAGCCCGTTTGGCTCGCCATTATCTGCAAATTACTCTGACCCGTTCTGCCGAAATACATTATCGCAAACAGTATTATCAAAATCGGATATATCACAAACTTAAACCATAGTGGAACATAAGCAAACCAACTTACCGATTGCCCGCTTACTGTCATAAGCGACGACTTCAAACTCGAAAAACCCGCTATGCCGAGAGGCAGCATCACCGTACCGCTTAGCATATTCGACCAAGGCAGAAGCAAAACGATTATACCTACCGCCCAGAAGAATGCTCCGCATATAGACCCTGCACCGGGCAGCTGACCCGCTATTATCATCATCAGACCAACCAGTGCGCAGAATAATAAAAATATTGCAGAGACCAACGCAATAATAGCTGTCAACGTCATTATCGAAGAAAACGCATCCGACCATCGCTGCGCACGTGCTACCTGCTCGGGAGAATATTTATTTATCATCCCCCCAGCTACGGGCATACTCGCAGGCGCACTCGCAGGACTTCTGCCCAACAGGGAAAGCCGACACAACGGTGCATTCGCTGCTGGCGTCAATATAGGTTTGAGCAAATTGGTATAGCCTGCGACGATGAATATCGCTATATTGACCGCCATCGCAAGAATCAACAAAATTGTGAAAAGTGTTCTCGCCTGATAAAACACCTTCCAGCCGTCAGCGAAACTACTTGTAGATTTACTCATCATAATCATATCCTCCACAAAACATATAAGATTAACCTGTTATCCGCAATTGTTCAAACGATTTTCCTGCACGCTCGATAGTAAATTCTATATCTTCGGACGAATGTGCAAGAGATACAAACATCGACTCAAACGCAGAAGGCGGCAGATATATACCACCATCAAGCATAAGATGAAAAAATCGGCTATACTTTTCTTTGTCAGCCTTCGCAACATCTTCGTAATTTTCTATCTTCCCGTCAGCAAAAAATATCGTCAACATACTGCCAACGCGATTTATCGATATTTTCACCCCCGCACGCTCCGCTGCTTCAAGCAGCCCTACTTCCAATCGCTGAGCTGATTTCTCAAGCCTATTATACACCCCTTGCTCGTTCAGCTTCTCTATCGTCGCAATGCCCGCAGCAACCGCTATCGGATTGCCCGACAACGTGCCCGCCTGATAAACCTGCCCGAGCGGTGCTAACAAATCCATTATCTCCGACCGCCCACCGTACGCTCCGACAGGCATTCCGCCACCGATTATTTTTCCCAATATCGTGATATCCGAACGAATACCAAATAGCTCTTGTGCCCCGCCACGAGCTATGCGAAAACCCGTTATAACCTCATCGAATATCAACAAAGCATCGTTATCATCGCAAATCCGCCTTAGCTCCGCAAGATAATCTCCCTTAGGCGGAACCACTCCCATATTGCCCGCAACAGGCTCGACAATAATAGCTGCTATCTGACCCGCAAATTTCTCAAACGCTGACCGCACCGCCTGCGAATCATTATAAGGCACAACAACGGTCTGATTCGCCTGCGATACGCTTATCCCTTTCGAGCCCGGCAGACCAAGACTCGCCAGCCCCGACCCCGCCTGCACAAGCAGATTATCGACATGCCCGTGATAACAGCCCGCACATTTTATTATCTTTTCCCTGCCCGTATATGCTCGCGCAAGACGAAGCGCACTCATCACCGCTTCCGTTCCGCTGTTTACCAATCTTACCTTTTCGACAGACGGAAAGCTCTCGCATATAAGCTCTGCTAACTTTGTCTCACCTTCCGTAGGCGCCCCGAAAGTCAGCCCGCCATTTACCGACTTTGCAACAGCGGAGATAACCCGCTCATCACAGTGTCCCAAAATCAAAGGTCCCCACGAGCAGACATAATCTATATACTCATTACCATCTATGTCATAAATCTTCGAACCCTTACCTTTAACGATAAATCGCGGCAGACCGCCTACCGCATAGAAACTCCTCACCGGCGAATTAACGCCGCCGGGAATTACCGCCTTGGCACGCTCAAACGCATCTGCACTTTTAACACAATCCATAATCAAAAATCATACGAAACGAACCTACACTCTGCAACAGGTATTCTGACAACAGTCTTTAGCTTTTGGCTTTTAGCTTTTAGCTAATAGCTACGGACTAATAGCTAAAGAC
>WFQY01000018.1 GCA_015486815.1 Phycisphaerae bacterium
ATACAAACATATATACTAACATTGAAACATAATATCTTTCAAGCGCAAAACCTAAAGGCAATAGTGAGCGACCTGATTTTCGGGTAAGCGTTTTAATCGTCGCTTCGATACAATTCGCCTATCGGCGAATCACTCAGCGACCGGGTTGCGCTTGTCGAAATATTCACCAGAAAATATTTTTACTCATACAAATATTATTTATGAGATGTATGCAAGTTCATCATCAGTCCGTGCTGGCGGACAGCAAAGTATATTGCCACGCCGGCTTGCTTGGCAACTAAACGAAATCGCTTTAATCGATGCGGATGTATTCT
Source organism: Phycisphaerae bacterium (assembly GCA_015486815.1). GTDB lineage: Bacteria > Planctomycetota > Phycisphaerae > JAAYCJ01 > JAAYCJ01 > S014-18. Next base: position 315 of record WFQY01000018.1, read on the forward strand.
GCCACAGACAATCAATTTCTTAGCTTTGATATGTTTTAGGAAATGCGCAAATAATTCGCAAGGGTAGGTTTGACTATTGCAAATTATCGTATCAACTTTAAGGTTGCGATAGTTACCATAAACCGTCAAAAAGGATTGTTCGGTCAATATCGGGGCAATCATAATGCTTCTATCCGCCAGCTCCGCAAGTAAAATAGCTGAGCTGCCGCTGGTGTTACCATCCGCAAGGACGCTTATTTTTAATCCGTTGATTCTGATAATATCGCCCGGATGTATCAGTTTTATCTTGAAACGATTATCGTTCATCAGCATATCTACGGGTTGATATTTCTTGCACCTGTCAGCGAAGGCTGACGGTATGAAAATTGGCATCTTCGGATTGGTATCGTATATCGACCATAAGTCATTAAAGAAACGCTGATTCGGAGTGGTTATTACAACACAGGCGGGACGAATCAGATATTTGGCATCTAACCGTTGAACTAATTGCCGAGCTTGCATCGGTTTGGTGCTACCACAATCTATAAGTACCAAATTTTTTCCGTTTGACATCGCAACCGTTTGGCCGTCAGAAAAACCAGCAGCGTAAAGGAAACGATTGTCTTTGCTGTCTAATACTCCCGCATCGACGATCCAGCCTGTAAGATAGCAGCAAATCAATAGCAATACAAAAATTGTCTTGGTCTTTAGCTGATAAAATTTACCCCTCGGCCAAAAGACTGCAAGATAGTATAGCCCTACTAAAAGCCAGCTCGGCGGAGCTACATAAAAAGCGGCACCGGGAATTTTAGAAAGTATCATCGCAGAGTAAGTCAACATATTTCCCGTAACATTGACGAGGCCTAAACTCACCCCGCTGATTATCGGCAGAAAAGCTGATGTTAATAGGTAACCAAAACCCGCAAAGATAAACAAAGCTGCTGGTATCAGCAATAAGATACTCGATATAGGTCCGAGCAAACTGGTAATATTGAAGTGTATCATAACCAAAGGCATCGCAGCAATAGCTGCTGCTAACGAGACACAAAAGACCATCTTAATCTTCGATAAAATCAGATTTTTAAATAGGAAATATTTACTGTCGCTCATTGCTGCAAGCTGATTTCTCAAAGCAGCCAGCTCATTGCTCGCAAAAATATAATGATAGATACGCCCGTGAAGCAGGACAATTCCGAGCAAAGAAACAAACGACAGCTGAAACCCCACGCTAAATAATTGATTCGGATTGACGATGAGCATAATCAGCCCAGCTGCACATATCGAATTTACTATGTCGATTCGTCTATATCGAAGATATCCGAGGCATACGAGCGTTATCATAATCGTAGCTCGGACGATGGAAGCACGTGCGTCGGTTAATATCAGATAACCCCAAGCTGTGATGATTATCAATACCAAAACCGTTTTTCGTGATAGCCCTACTGTCAGTGCTATCATCCAAATACCAAGTGTAAGTATTGCAAGATGAAATCCGCTGACAGCTAAGAGGTGTGCTGCGCCTATCTTTATAAACGCATCGTTAAGTTGATTTTCTATCTTATTGCGTCTGCCAAGAATAAGGGCGTTCATCAGCCCGCTTACGGAAGGATTATCATCCGCCTGCATCATCAGCGATTGAATCGTCTGACGAAATTTATAAACCCATCCGTTAAGGAAATAATTATTATGATGAGAAAGCACCTCGATATCTTCACCGCTGGCTATCGACATTGTTGCAAAAATTCTATTTTGCAAGAACCATTTGCTTCGTTCCGCAAACAAATCCGAATCGCAAGCTTGACTTATTTTCGAAATTCTGCCAACGAGTCTGAGATGTTGACCCGGAACCAATGCATCATTTACCCCGTTAAGATATATTTGTATCAAGCCGGTAGTCTTGGATGTCGTTTCTGCGGAGTGAATTTCTTCCGCTTGCACAATAAATTGTGTCGTTATTGTCGGGCGGGTGTGATAGGGAAATTTTTTTTGCACCTTGTTTATCATCGGAGAGGAAACAACTCGGGCAAATAGAAGCACCCGCGGATGTTGGTTCTGTGAGAGTGAGCTGACGAGATATTTTATATGGTTTGTCGATAGGGCATAGTTATACAAATAGAAATGAATTATTCCGAAGCTGAATGAGAAGAGAGATAACAACAGATAGCTTAGCCATAATTTTCTTACGACGAGCGCATAGCTAATCAAGCTAACGATACACAATATTACCGCTGCGATAATAGCGACGGGAAAATGATAGCAGGCGATTATCCCGCCAACCAAGCCAGCTGCGGGTATCAATAATGGACGAGACCGAATGTCCGAATCGCTGAAAGATACTTCCGAGCGTTCAATTTGCTTCATAAACAAATATCAGATTTAATATTCAGGACAATATTTGCGAGACATATTTGGTATTCAGGTTTATTTGGTCGAGATATTCCGGGTATATTCCGACAACCACCGCATCGATAGACTTGATGTTTTCGAATGCAAACTTAAAAGCGTCATGGACTTGTTCCTGCGAGTTGCATAGTCTATTGGCAGCTAATATCTTAAACGCTAAACAAATTTTTTTCGTCTGTCGGATAACTTTGCACATTTCGATCGGATCGTCGGGATTGAATTCCTCCTGCTGTTGGGCGAATGTGCCTTTGACCAAGTTGCTTTCGCGTTTTTTTCGAGACAGATTGTAAAAACAGCTCATATAGAAATCCACATCCCAATCTTTATCTTCCGCATATTTTATCACATCCGGTATGTGCGTTCCCAAACCAACCATCACACCTTCATCTCGCATACACTTCAGATAATCCTTGACCTTATCTATTTGCCCCTCGTGCCAGAGATTATCCGTTCGTGTACCGTGATGGTATATCCCTATTGCACCGGCAGCTGATATTATTCTCTGATATTTTGAAATATATCGTGCATCTCCGAAGCTGTCTGTGCAATCCAGTACATTTTTCCGCCTTCACGACGGTAAAGCTCAAGCCAATATAATATCCGATGATAATCACCACGGGCTTGTACGGTATTGATGCCGTTCGCTTCTGCTTGTTTGAGCGTCTCGACGACCTGCTCGGGGGTAAAATATTCCGCCATCTCTCTGCTTAACTGCTCACTAAAATGAGAATTTCCGCAAAACGGATTGCCCCCGATAATCAATCGCGTAACTTCATATTGTCCGAATCTTATTGTCGGTAGCTGATTCATAATGAATTTCCGATTTTTCCTTCAGAGACATGGCAAATATTCCAATACCTCTTCGCTGGCGCCTTCCGCACCAATCTGCTCTACATTGTGAGCGTCAGAACCGCCCGTACAAAACAGTGAATAACGATTGGCAATTTTCGTCAACCAATCTCGCGATTCCTTCGGATTGCTCGGATGCCACACTTCGATTCCGCTAATATTATAATTTTTCACAAGTTCTTCGACAAGCGTCTCTATTATTTCCGCAAATGATGTATAATAACACGGATGTGCCAATACGCAAAGGGCTTTCGCCGAAGCGCCGGAAAGCAATTTATAAGCCTCCCATTTGCAAGAAATAAGATTGCCACGTCTGCCAACGGCATTTACCGAAGGCATCTACCAACGGTATCCCTTCGGGACCGTTGGGACCTTCGGAATCGTCGGGACTCGCAATGACGCATAAAATTGCATTTTGCACATCCCTACTCTAATCACAATCGGAAAAAATCATATCAATATAAAGGCAGGCAGACCAGCCATAATCCATAATTACCTGATGAATCCACTCGCGAGGATTTAAGCTACCTTTGCGTGGCAAAAAGAACGGTGGTAGCTCATCATCCGCATCATAAAATTCAAAGAACGTTCCGTATCGCTGATGATATTTTTCCAATATCTCGAGTGTATTCTTCTTTATTCGATTTGCATAATCGTAATAGCCGTATCGTTTAAGTCCTTGCATAATAAGCCAATTCAGATTCACCCACATAGGCCCACGCCACATATCCTTATCGTTATAGCTTTGTTCACACTTCGCTATTGTCGGAATCATACAGGTAGTCTCGAACGTCTCGGGGTTCCCGAAATGCTTTATCATCTCTGCTGCCTGTTTCTTCGACGCTGACCCGCAGAGCATCGGCAGAAAGCCAGCGTTTGATAGTAAAATATTCTGCTGACCTTTTTCGCTGTCATAATCCATATATAACTTATGTTCATCACTCCACATATATTTATTTATCAACTCGCACAATTTATCGTGCTTAGCTGAAAATTCCTTCGCTTCCTCGGGCTTATCGAGAATTTTTGCGAACGCTGACAGAGTTTCATATTCGCTCGCAAGATACGAATTGAAATCGATAGCTTTAAACTCAAACGATTTGTCGAATCGAGGGGAATTGTCCATACCGCTGGCATTGCTTGGCCTTTGACGATAATCGTTACGACCCCATCCCCAACTAACC
>WFQY01000019.1 GCA_015486815.1 Phycisphaerae bacterium
CTACCATTCGCTGCTGAAAAGGCAGCTAATATGCTGAATCTGGAAATTCCGAAATGCTTTGAATGGTCGCAGGCAAATGTGCCGTTGCCAACAGGCCAAGTGATAGAAAAGCCGGCCGTACTATTCAAAAAACTTGAAATAGAAGAAAGCGAATAAATTGGCTTTGCCTCTGTCTATTTGTTTCTTCCGGTAACTTTAGCATTGCTTAGCATTGCGATTTGTTTGGCTATGCTTTTAGCTACTCTGACAAGCGAAAAGCGTATCGGAATAAGCTCGGGAAAATCAAAATCTTTTACGATAAGTTGCTCGATATCATCACCTGTCAAATCAATTTCATCAAAATTGTCGGGAGATAATCCGAGCTTCTTTGTAGCTTGCAATATGGGGACGGATTCAATCTCGCAATTTACAAGTCTAGCGGAAACCACATCAGCGGCTACGGGATTTGGCGAGCCTATTAATGCTCCGATATGCCGAAGAGAGCCACTTATCGGTCCGAAGCCTTCCATCGCATCTATTGCATCGACAATAGTAAAGGCTGGTTTCAACAAAAGGCAGGTTTCGACAATCATAACAGCAAACTTGCTTTCGTCATTGCCCTGCGTGCCCTTAAAATGCCACCACGCTTTGAGTTTGCCGGGAACACAGCCAAACATATTTTTTATTCCTCCCGAAAGCTTAAGCTGTTGATGGGTTTTGAGTTTTGGAACGTTGATTATTATGTCAGCGTTTAACGCATCTTTTGAAATTATAAGACGATGAAAATATTTTGCTTGCGGATTATTTACTATCAGGGGCTTAGATAACTGGCGAATCGGAATGTCACATTTATCGGCGAGTTTCAACAGGCCTGAATGTTTAGCGTTATATTTTATTGATGCCCAAGCGGGGCTATCTGCGATTATCACATCGGCGCCCGCTTGCTTGGACATTCGCGCGAGCTCTACTGTTAGCACAGGATTAGTCTGCGATTCGAATCTTTTCGCAATTAAATTCGGTTTTACTATCACCCGTTGATTCGGCTTGATGATATTTTCTATTCCGCCAAACGCAGAAAAGATTCGCTCGAGACTTTCGCGAAGCAATTCCGGTTTATATTCGTCTGTCTTTACTATATGTACTCTGTTATCGTTCCACATTTTTCATTTAACATTTGGTTCTCAATACTTATCATTATTATATGCCTGTTTTGATTGACGGATACAATTTATATCATTATGTCAGAAATCTCTACCAACAGCAACAACAAGTAGAGCTTGGGTTGATTGCTTTTTGTAAGCTTATAGAGGCATGGGCAGCTCGTGCGAAAGAAAAGACGACAATTATATTCGACGGTACACTGCCAGTTGAGATGAAATATGAATATCCCAAACTTGCTTATGTTAAGTTGGTTTATTCCGGTCATAAGCAATCAGCTGACGCCCTCATAGAGCAGCGGATACGCGAAAGTTCCGCTCCGAAGCTACTTACTGTCGTATCGAGTGATAGGGAAATACTGTCGATAGCTAATAAGCGCAAATGCAAATCTATTACAAGTCAAGATTATTGGACGGTGGTTGCAAAAAAACTTACACGGAAAAAACGCACGCCTATGCCACGCGAAAAGCAAAAAGGTTTGAGTTCCGATGAATTGGATTATTGGGTCAAGATATTCAAAATCGAATAAAAAAGTTGCCGTACCTATAAACATTATAGGATACGGCAACTGCTGCCAGGGACACGTTACCAGTGATGAGTCGATTCGGACCTTCCGAACCTTAACAAAACTCAATCACCGGAATGTCAAAGCCACATGTATATTAACTCCCCCTCCTTTACAACCCGACTGCCCTGCTATTTATATCAATGAGCCTGAGTATTTACCGTCATCCGTCCCTCACTTTAAATTTAAGATATAAATTTCGTAAAAGCAAATCGCTGAATATTATATTTTTAAGCTATTAAGAATAAGTCTTTAGCTATTAGTCCGTAGCTATTAGTTAAGAGGAAAGCTGTTAGCCCGCATTTCTCACAAGAAAAGACTGTTTTTTTGAAGTAAAAAGCCTTACTATTGGATTTATAAA
>WFQY01000020.1 GCA_015486815.1 Phycisphaerae bacterium
ATATAGTGGTTTTCTTTAGTAAAATTTCCCAGCCTCAAAAAAATTCCCAAAATTTATTTGACAAAATTGCATTTTGCACATTCCTAAGTTAAGATAGGATAAGGTAAAATAAAATATGGAGACAATACAATGACTACAAACAATCTTCCCGTAATTCCGAGTTCGGAATTTATCGAGCGTCGAAAAAAGGCACAGGAGCTGATACGTCAGCGAGGACTGGACATTCTTCTGGTCAACAGTAATGAGGCGGATTTTGCTAATGTCCGTTATTTTTCTAACTTTTGGCCACTTTTCGAAATAGCGGGAGTTGCAATTCCTCCTGAAGGAGAAGCTGCTTTGCTGGTCGGGCCTGAAAGCGATAGATTCGCCGCTGACCGTGGTAAAATACAGAATATCTACAAGATGATTGAATATCGCGAATCTGCGGATCCGGAATGTCCGGGGATGAAGTTTGCGAAGTTTACGGATGTGTTTAATGATCTTGGGGTTAGCAATCCGAAACGCATAGGAATAGCTGGATATATCATAACCACGCCGCCTGTGCTGGAGGGATTGAAGGATGCATTTCCACAAGCGACAATCGAACGCGCAGATGACATTATGGTCAAACTGCGATCGATAAAGTCGGAAGCGGAAATAGCGTGCTTAAAGAAGGCATTTGAAATCAGCGAGCTGGCTGTTCAGGATGTACTGGAGCAGATTAAACCCGGAATGACCGAACTTCAGGTAGTAGGTATTGCACAAAAGAGTATGTATGCAAACGGAGCGGAATATGAAGCACATCCGCTTTATGTCCTTTCCGGTATTAGTTCGTCGCATGCGATTTCCAGGCCGTCTCATAAAGTAATAGAGAAAGGCGAGCTTGTTCAGCTGAATATCGGTGCGAGAGTTTCGGGATATTCACCAAGCGTTGGCGTTCCGGTATGTATGGGTAAAATGTCGCCTCGAATGCGTGAATTGGTGGAATTCGGATTAAAAGCGCATACCAAAACCATCGAATGGATGAAAGCAGGGGTAATGGCTTGCGATATTACTAAAAAATATTTTCAGTTCTTTGTCGATAACGGATATGGTGATAATTTCCTTTATGGTCCTTGTCATGGGTTGGGTATGATTGAGGTCGAACCGCCCTGGATGGAAACCACATCGGAATATGCTTTGGCGGAAAATATGACCTTTCAAGTCGATACGTTCCTGCTCGATAAGGAATTCGGGCTGCGATGGGAAAATGGAGTTCGCGTAGTTTCCGACGGTGTGGAACTGATGAGTGGAAAGTTTCGAAATATAATCGAGCTTGACGTTTGAGAAAATACACAGGAGGTTAGCTATGCGATATGAATTGATGCTGCCATATCAGATACGTAAAGCTATCAGCGAAAATTGGCCCGTCGTACTGCCGATAGGTGTGCTTGAGTATCATAGTGAACATCTTGGGGTTGGGGTAGATACTCTCGTTGTTGTGCGTGCGGTAGAACTTTTGGAAAAGGAACTTGATAATATAGTCGTACTGCCTCCTTTTTATTACGGGGCTGCAAGTTATGCGGTAGAACCGCCCGAAGGTAATGGCTCGGTGCAAGTAGATGCCGAAGAGATTTTTCCCCTTGCCAAAGGTCTTTTAAGAAGTCTGCTCCGTATAGGGTTTAGGAATATCCATGGCATTGTTCACCATCAGTCTGAAAATTTTAAAGATGGTATGCCTACCGACTTGGCATTTAAGTTAGCTTCTCGACAGGTGATATTCGAGTTTCTCGAAACTGAGCGTGGCGACGGTTGGTGGGGAAACAGTAGTATGGCAGACTATTATTCCAATAATGAGCAGGGTGATAATCCTTTTAACTGGATTCGGTTTCACCCGCTGATGGACGAACAAACACAAAAGGAATACACTTTTGACCACGCTGGTATCGGTGAGACGTCGCTGATGCTATCGCTCTGTCCTGAAGGTGTGGATATGTCAAAATTCACAGACGAAAAGTGGTATTCCAAAACAGCAAAAGATGCGACAAAAGAATATGGCGATATTGCTAAAAAGCGAATACTCGAACATTTAAGAAGAATTCTCAAAGGGTAGATGATGAGCGAATATGGTAAAAAGATTTGGTTTCTGCCGGATGGTGATATTCCCGCACCCGGCGATAAGGAGCCATACGGACACGAGTCGTTGGTAATTTTGAATCCGAATGATACTGATGCTAAGATCACGTTAACCGTTTATTTCACTGATCGTGAGCCCAAACGTCTCTGTGCAGGCACAGTCAAAGCTCAGCGTGTCAGATGTATTCGCACAAATGAGCCGATCGATGGCTTTCAGATTCCGTTCGGCCAGTATGCGCTTAAAGTCGAATCTACGCTCGGAGTGATCGTTCAGATCGGAAGGATGGATGTTACTCAGTCTAACCTTGCTTACTATACTACTATGGGGTATGGAATATGAGTTGGATAAGTCCCAGAATTTGGCGTTCGCCGCAGAGCAAATTCAACGAAGACGAACCGATGAATTGCGTAGAAGTTTATACCGCTGACGTATTACAGTCAATCTGTGATCAGGAGTTTGATGCTATCTGGATGAGAGGCAGGCTTTGGGACCTTATTCACAGCGAGATATTTCCCGAACTGAATGACGAGAAGAGCCAACAAAGAATTGCGCATTTGCAAAAAGTAATCGCGGACGGAAAGCAAAAGGAGATAAAAGTTTTTCTTTATTTCAATGAGCCTCTCGGACTGTCCGAGGACAATGAATTTTGGAAAAAGCATCCGGAGATTAGGGGCGAACCACATCAGAACACATCAGCTTTCTGTACTTCAACCCCTCAGTTCAAGGAGTTTTTTAACGAGTCTGTCAAAAATCTTTTCGACGACCTTCCAGGGCTCGGCGGAGTGATACTCATCACCGCCAGTGAATATCATACACATTGCTGGTCGCACAAAGCAATCAGAAAAACCGGTGATTTCTACATCGACGAATGCCTTGCACCTATGCAATGTCCGAATTGCAGGAATCGCGAACCCGCTGACGTTGTGGCGGAGCTTGTAAATATCTGGAAAACAAATGCTGATCGTCAGCCCCATCCGCCGGAAGTGTGGGTATGGAACTGGAGCTGGTCAATGTGGTACGATCAGCCTCAGCGCGAAGTTATTGAAAAGCTCCCGGCGAATGTAAAACTAATGTGCGACTTCGAACGAGGCGGAACACGGAAACAGGAAATAGGCGATGTTTTTATCGATGAATATTCACTTGGATACGTCGGGCCAAGCGAAAGGTTTTTGGGATCAAAGCAAGCTGCTGATAAAAAAGATATTGCCGTTTGTGGCAAACTGCAGATTGGGACAACGCACGAACTCGCAACCGTTCCGAATCTACCGTTAATACCCAACATTTTTGATAAATTGAAAAAATCTGACGAGCTTGGTTTGGAAGGTTTGATGTTCAGCTGGAATTTCGGAAACACGCCGAGTTTGAATACCGCTGCTGTAAAATTATTCGTTGAATCCGAGCACCTACGAAGCGACAAGGAAAAATTCCTCCGTACACTTGCCAAAAACTATTTTGGCAATATTGATTCGGACAAAATCCTGCGAGCTTGGGAATTATTTTGCGAATCTTTTGCTCAGTATCCGTTTTCGATTCCGATGCTTTATGTTGGCCCGATGAACTATTCTGTTGCCTATCCCCTTAGTTTGAAATATGAGGATCGTCCGATGGGCCCGTCGTGGATATGGCACGAGCATTTCGGCGACCGACTCGAAGACTGCCTGGACCCGTTTACTTTGGATGGGGTGTGCAAGTGTTTGGAATTGATGGAAAACTACTGGTCGGCAGGTTTACATCTTTACAGAGAAGAGTTAAATCGAGCGGAAAATGAAAATCAGATTAAAGAGCTAAGCTGTGCCGAAATGATAGGCTGCCATATTTCCACCACGAAAAATATTTTTGATTTTCATCTGTGGCGACGGGAAAAAATGAAAAAACAAAATCTCGATGGGCCATGCGAATTAACATCAGATGACTACTCGAAGAAACTTATCAGCCGACATATCCAAATTTGCAAAACTGCCCTCAAACTTGCAAAAGACAATCCGCAGTTCGGCTATCATCAGGAGCCACACGTGTACTTTTATGATGCTAAAACCATCAAAACTTGCATCGCACAAATGGAAACCACATAATGCCATTAGCATCTAACCATCGTTGAAAAACCAACGCCTTTGCACGGTGTACTGAGAAATGTGGGTTAATACAACTTATAAGAATGGAGAAATGGCGATGGAGGAAAAAATTATTCTTATCGGTGCGGGCAGTGCAGTATTTACTCGCGGATTGGTTTATGACCTTATACGAAAGGGCGAAGAGGTAGAATTGGGATTGGTGGATGTCAACACGGAGGCACTTGAAGTCGCAGAAAAGCTTACGCAAAAAATGATAGACAAGACATCTGCCCCTATCAAATTATCAGCTTCGGTTAATAGGCGGGATGTATTACCCGATGCGAGTGTTGTTATTTGCACAATAGGAGTAGGAGGAAGACGAGCGTGGGAAAAAGATGTTTATATTCCGCGAAAATATGGAATATATCAGCCCGTTGGTGATAGTGTAATGCCAGGTGGAACATCACGGGCAATGAGAATGATTCCTGCGATGGTTGATATTGCAGAAGATGTTATCGAACTTGCACCGAACGCTCTTTTCTTCAATTATGCCAATCCGATGGCTTGCATATGTAGAGCTGTTAGAAAAGCGACCGATGCGAATATTGTCGGTCTTTGCCACGGAGTAATTGGTACTATCAGGTCGCTTGCGAGCGATAAAAGAGACCCCGATCTGCTAAATCTTCCCCTAAATGAATTAAGTTATGATGTCGTGGGAATAAATCACTTAACGTGGATAATGAACATAAAACACAAAGGAAAAGATATTACAGACAAGTTAAAACAAATAGCAGAGCTTAAATTGAATAAATTGAAAAATGGTGAAGATCCCGAAAATGTTAAGCCGTTTCAATGGGAATTGGCGAAAATGTTCGGAGCGTTTCCAGCTCCGGGCGATAGGCACATAACAGAATTTTTCCCTTCGATGTTTAAATCCGAAGGAAGCTATTACGGTAAAACGTTGGGGGTAGATGCTTATCCGATTAAAAACTATATCGATGCCGGAGATGAAATTTATGCTCAGATGCAGGAAGATGCGTATTCCCGAGTTCGGCGGTGTAGTGTCGTAAGTCCTTGTAAATAAAGGGTCCCCTATTTTTCTTAGGCACTACAAATC
>WFQY01000021.1 GCA_015486815.1 Phycisphaerae bacterium
ATTGGGCTGCTTGCTGTAGGCGTATTGGGACTTATCCGAAGAAGATAAGAAATTTTTTACCACAGAGAGCACGGAGAATCACAGAGAGATAAGAAATAAAAATAAATTGTCTTCTCTGTGAACTCTGTGTTTTCTGTGGTGAGAAGGGGTTTTTGTTATGAAAAGTCGAAAAAATTCGTTCACACTCATTGAGCTTTTGGTTGTGGTTGCGATAATTGCGGTATTGGTAGCGATATTACTGCCAGCGTTGAGTAGTGCACGTGAAATGGCAAGAAATGCTGGCTGCCAATCCAATCTGCATCAATGGGGTGTGGGGTTTGCAATGTACGAGAATGATAATAACGGATATCTGCCACGGGCATATTCAGCTTTAACTTATGGTGCGTGGTATCATTACAATACGATGGGTACATATCTCCCGAACACGTCTTATACGAATGTACACGGACAGGAGATTATTTCAGGAGGGATTGCAGTATGTCCGTCTCATTCAGCTGCTCGGGCAATTGCTAACGGACGAAGCTATAGTTTCAATTATCGAATTGTTTATCCTTCGGAATGGTCGAGCGTGCAATATTGGCATGTGTATTGGCATCGTGATGAAAATAAATATCGAAGATTGGTTTTATGCGATGGCTGTTATGATCGGCCGACCTGGGCGGAACCATGGCCTTACGATGCCGGATATACGCTTTATTTTGTAGGCAGCATCAACGACTGTAATTTCTATCGGCACGGAGGTAAAGGTGAGCCTACGAGCGCAGTTGATCCTATAAGATTCACAGGCAGATGCAATATATTGCTCGGCGATTGGCATGTCGAATCGATTCCTTACGAAGGCGACCCGAATCCGCGGGCATTAGTCTGGCGATATGGGCACTAAGATTAATTGATGATTGAAGATTGATGATTGAGGATTGAAGAGGAAGCCTATATGTTTAGATATTTATTAATTGGTTTGGTGGCGGGTTCTATATGTTTTGCTAATAGCTCATTGATTGTTCCTGTTCCGCATAAAGTGGTACGGAAAGTAGGCGAGTTCGTTTTTCCTTCAACAGTTTCTATTGGTTTGGAAAGCGGAAAAGCGAAGCAGTCTGCGGAGCTGCTGAAAAGGGAATTGAAGCGGTATTTATCGATAGCTACAAAGAAATCTGATGCGCAATCATCGCAGATAGCTTTGTCCATCTCACGAAACATCACTTGCAAGAAGAAGCAAGGATACATACTTACCATCAAACCCAAACAAATTTTGATAAGAGGTTACGATGAGCAGGGATTGCGCAACGGTGTGATAAGTCTGCTTTGGCTTGTCAGAAAATACGGAGCTAAGATTCCTGCGATGGTGATTATCGATTGGCCTGACGTAAAGATACGCGGAATGGATTTGCAGTGGTGCTTTCGCACGCCTGATATGTTGGCGATGTATGATACCGCTCGTACTCTTGCGATGCTTAAGTATAATATCATCACACCGGAATTTGGGCAGAATCTTCGCATCGATAAATACAAAAGCAAGTTTGCAAAAAATGGGATTTCGGAAAAGGAATTTTCGGATTTCGTACAATATTGTTATTCGTGGGGGCTTGATGTTGTTCCGAAGCTAAATGCTTTGGGGCATAAAGAGCGTGGTGTGCCTTGGCTTAAGACGTTGGGCAATGGCTTGGATATGGGATATGAGCCTAATTATCAGATGCTGTTTGATATTGTCCGTGAATATAGGAAAATGTGTCCACATCTAAAATATTTTCATTTCGGAATGGATGAAGCGTCGTCTTGCTTATTGGCAAACAGCAAAAAATATAAGAAAACACCAGCTGAACTTTTAGCAGAGCATATCAATCGAATCTGTGAGTTTTGCAAAAAAGAAAATATCGTGCCGATTATTTATCACGATATGTTAATAGGATCGCAAGAAAAAATTTATTGGCGGGAAGGTGCGGTGAATGGAGGCACTAAGGCAAAATCATATCCCGCACGAAAAAAAATTTGCAAAGACATCATTATTGATTATTGGAATTATGAGGGCTTTGCCCGCTATCGGACGATAGAAAATGTTCAGGACGAAGGATTTGATATCTGGTTTACGCCGTGGGGCGGAGTAAGTGTATATACGATGGCGAAGAATGCATCTCTATTAAATGCGGGCTATCTTACCAGTACGTGGACAGATGTGGATTATATGGACGCGTTAAAGGTGTTGGGTCGCAAGCAAAGACGTTTTTATACTCAACGCTGGCTTGTAGATGCCTTTACAAATGCGTCTAACTTTTCTTGGAATGTCGAGCAAGAAGTTTGCAACGGATTCGATTCGGGATTTGACGCTGCTTGTGTTACTACAAGTTTATATTGGGATAAATCATCTTATCTGCCTAAAAAATCTCAGCCTATAAAACTGCCTGAATGCAGCGAGAACGAAAAATACTTTATAGAAAAAATCTACAAGGCAGCCAAGATCCCTACGGGTAAAGTATGTATCAAAGGAATAGATTTTGAGCTTAGCCCGTCAAATGCGATAGTATTGGGAAACATCAAACCTATCCAGCGTAGGCATTTACTGAAACGTCCTCAGCCTTGGTGGGTTTATGTCGATGGCAGGAAAGATAAGAAAATCGATGTAATCAACGCACCGAGAAAAGCTAATTCCATCGCAATTTATACGAGAGAATATGGCAAATCAACACATACGAATCAATATGGGCGCGAGGTGAATGTCCGATGTGGGCTGACGAATTATACCGATACGTGGGGTATAGGAAATATGGCGATTCCGCGTAACGGATTTGTCATATCGGGGCACGGTGAGGGATTATACGGAGCTACAGTATTCAATGGTTATCATCGAATCTCAATTAAAGATGCTGACGGGCGGGAAATTCCTTTGGGGAGAAGAGAATCGGCTGGCAGAAAGTCTGCGACAATCGAAATTAACGGCAAAGCGCAATCAATATGTTTTTTACATACAACTGGCTATGAAGCTGCTCAATTTATGCCTGATATGCTGACAATTACGATAAATTACGCTGACGGTAGCAGTAAAAGCTTTTCTTTACGATATGGACGAGATATTTGCAGCTTCGATGACGTGTGTTTTTTGTACGACAAACATAATCCGCAACGGAAATGGTTAGCGATATATAATACCGGCAAATCGCTACACGACGGCAGATTGATATATGCGTACCAATGGTTTAATCCTGCTCCGCAAAAGATTATAAACTCGGTTAATTTGGCTGTTCAAAATGTCGGCGAAAATATAGGATATGTTCTGATAGGTTTGAGTGTCATCAAACAATAAATGACTCAAGCTGACCGATTTGACATAGAATTATTGGCGAATAAAGAGTTACGCAAAAAATATTTAAAATCGGTCAGTTTGAGTAAGTAATTTCAAGACGATTATTTCGTCGGGTTTTAATGAAAGATGCTTTGTAGTTTGCAGTTTTTTATTGTCCGAGAAATTGATGAGTTCGATATTCTTGGCTGACGGAATATTGAGGCGTTTGAGGTTTAGCTTAATGTTTATGTCAGCAGGTTTCATCGAGACGTTTACAAAGATGATGATAGCGTCATCGCCTTTTTCCCAACAAGCTAACATTACAGAAGGAGCGGTTATACACCAGCCACGTCTGTGAAAATAGCTGACCGTAGGGGCACCGGTTGAAACAGCAGGGATAAACTTTCCTTGTGTGATGAAATCTTTTAGCTTGTTCCGCCAGCGGGCACAACCATAGACGAATTGTTTTGTTTGGTTGTCCTGAAAACGCCACTCTTCCGTCCTGAACCAGCCGATTTGGGCGCCGAAGCAAAGTTCACGAGCAGACCAGACACGCCAGAGCTGAGGCTCACGGGCATAGCTCTGCTCCTGTGCATATAAAATCAATTTGCCATCAAACAATGTCTGGAAAATCGGAACGAAATCTTTGTACCATTCAGCTGTGCCGAATAAAAAGCCATTGTATGCACCTGCGTAACAGTCAGCAGGATATTCGCTGATGAAAAATACGTTTTTGCCTTTGCGTTTTAGGATTTTTTTGCAATCATTTACGATCTTTCGATGTCCCTGAATCCACCAACTGCCACCGCCTATGGGATGTTTGTGCGATTTGTCGAAGCAGAGTGCAGGCGTGCCTGAGACCATATCGATATAGACACCGTCAACGCCGACTTTGTCGATAAGTTTGATGATGGTCTCTTTTAGTACTTTTTGCCAATAGTCGGTGGCAATGCACATATATGCATCGACCGTCTTGTTGAACTTTGGTAGCGTCATCTTTCCGTCCATATCGCGAAGGGCATATTTATATCCTAACATACGGAATAATAACGATTCGGAGTCGTGCAAAATGCCATTGATATATGTGATTACCGTCCAGTTGTCTTTTTTCCATTTCGCTAATACCTTATCAAATCCTTCACGAATGGGAAAGTACTGCGGATAGTAATCATCGTGGGGCGTAGCGAACCACGTGCAGGAATGCATTCCGATAGGCACGTTCGTTTGTTTTGCGATGTTTTCATACGGTTTTTTCCAATCGCCATGCCAACTTCTGAACCAAAATGCAACGCGCTTTGCTGATTCGGGATTTTCAATAGGTGCAAATTTTGTCGTATAAAACCAGCGTTTGTAATCTTTGAACGCATCGTACCAGCTGCCAGCGGTTATCTGCAATACAAATGCACCGGGATTTTCGAATTTATTGCCGGCTATGCCTGTGTTTTCAATCGACCAATCGATAGCAAATAGCAAGCTGGTGTTTTTTGTTTGCGGTGAATTGCGAACGATGAAATTTTTGATAAAAGGTCTGTTATCATAGGTGGCGAAACTTATCGTTCGTCGGATGCGGTCGGATATCCCTGTAATGGCGAACCATTGCATCGTTGCTCCGACCGTCGGATAGGGACAATAATAATCCACACCCTTTTTGAATACGTCATCTATACATATACCCATCGAAACGGGCAGATATAGCTTGTGTGATTTTGCGAACGGGGCGAGTTTTATTAACGGAAATCTCACACGCCAAATGCCAGCTGACCTGTCGGGCGTGATTGCAATATTACTCATTAATTTGTTGTGTTTCGCGGTAAAGGTGATTGTAACCTGTGATGTAATCGGTGCGGCTGCGCATTTGGAGAATTTAACGGTGATTTCATTTCGATTGTCAGCATTGATGACTTTTATTTGTTTCCATAGCTGGCTGGTTACAGTTATAAATTTTCCGTTTTTTAGCTTATATTCTATCTCGAATAAATTGCTCGCGGTAGATAAGATAGGCATTGAGTTATAAGAAATTTGTTGCAATACGCCATTATCAAGCGATATGTCAAAATTGCCGACTTTATACTTTTTGCTACTTAACGTAGGTGTTTTCGGGGATACTTTTAGCGTGGCTGTAATTTGTTTGTATGCTTGATTCATCTGCCTTCTTACGTCTGTCAATTTGTTGACGTAAAGCCAGCATCTGAACTTTCTTTTTTGACCCTCCCACGGAATTAGCCAAACACCTCTGATATTTTTGCAATCGTTTGAGATGTAAGGCCAGCTGTCGTACCAGCCACGTTTGGTTATGATACGCATCGTTCTGAGCAGGCCAAAAAGAGTTCCGTCTGTGATTGCTGCGACCCATCGCTGACCTTTGTGCTCGCGTGGAATCCGCCAATGGCCAGGCAATGGTTCTTTGTCAAATCGTAGCTTGCAATTTCTTGCTCCTTGTACATATTGGCTATCCCATCGCTCATTTATAAGCGGGGCGGGTATGCTGCAAAACCAATGATTAAAGGGTTGATCGAATTTCAGATCAAATAATCGAAGCTCCGACCAACTGGCAGGCGATTGCTGCGAAACGTAGGCGACTATGTCGATAATAGGTGAATCACAATATTTAAAGTAATATGTAAGGCGCGGATGAGAAGCGAGTTTGGTTAAAACGATATCAACCTTTACAATTACCTGCTTGTCCGAGTTGCTGAGAATTTTTAGCGTTTTGCAAGTTCCCGAGTTTATATCGGCGCCTTTACTCGGCCGATTGGCAAATCGCATCGAAGCTAACAAGCCCTTTTCGATTTGAAAGCCACTGCGATGATATACGCCATCGCTCCATTTAAGCGAGATAGGTACATTGCATATAATCTGCGATGGTAAGCCTGCATTTGTTCGTTTGCTGTGAATGATTTTGAAATAAGAATTCGAAATTGTAATGCTGCCGTCTCGCTCGACAATGTTAATATCCGCGAAGGTGTTTGACGTAATGAAGGTGTTTGACGTAATAAAAACGAAAAGACTAATGTATAGTAATTTTCGCATTAGCAAGACTCCCTATTTGGTAGATATATAAAACTGTTTACGGTGGCCAATGAGTGGGTCCCCATATCCTTTGCCATTGTCCTGTGGTATGAATTCCATAGTGTATAGGTTCGACGTGTCCGTCGAGAAATGTAAAGTTTGCATCGCCACCGATGCGAGTTTCGACCGTGCCGTAGGTAATCCATTGTGTTCCGCTTCCGTGTCGCCAACCTACGCTTAAACTCGCCACTTTCGCCAAACGGACGATGCGACCTAAACGGGTCATTAGGCACGCCAAAAAAGTGTGTATTTGATCCGCCATCCATGTTGTCGCCACAAAAGACAATGGCAGCGGGCTCTTCTATTTGCGAGATGTTTTGTTGCAAAGCACCGAAAAAGTTATCCGCATAGCTCGGCTCGGGGTAAGGCTTGGATTGATAATATGTTTTCGAGGGGATTTTTTCGGGACAATTAAATACCTTGCCCAATAGCATTCCTTTGCTGCCGTCGGAATATGTGATTTTTTTGATTATACTGCCGGGTATGTAGGGGGCTAATCGAAATCGCCAAGCATTATAGCCGTAATCGGGGTCTTCCTGTAAAATCAAATGCTCATTATTGTCTTGCAGATACATCTGCAATGCGAGCCCGATCTGTCGCTGATTATTCATACACATTGCAGCTCTGGCTTGTGAACGAGCGGAAGCAAGAGCTGGAAGTAGAATCGAGACCAAAACAGCAATAATCGCGACAACTACCAAAAGCTCAATTAAAGTAAAGCAGTTCTTTCGCATCGTTATATTCTCCAACATCATTTAATTTTATCGATAATAGGGTAAAGAATCTGCCGCATATTATAAAAATTTCCGTCCTGAGCGAGTTTTTCCGCTTGTTTGTATCTTTCGTTTAACAGCGATTTATCGTGGCCTGTGTAATTTCGTAGGAGATATTCCGCTGTTGTAAGAAGTGTTATGTCTTTTGCGATTTGCCCCAACGCCTGCCAACGTGGCGTGCCTATCGGACCCTTCGAGCCGGGAAAGACTGCATAATAGCTATACCTTTCGAGATTTTTCATCCAATGAGCATACATAAAATAATTCATACCATCGACGTTGCCACGATAGGCAGCTAACGAGCGTCTGCGTATATCAAGCCAAAGATCCAAACAATCATAGAAATTAGGTCCGCAACATCGTAAGGTAATCCAAGCCGGTTTATTCTTTACTGCTCTCCAGAGTCTGTTAATAAGCTCAGCTTCGTTATATGCGGATTCAGCCCCTACGCCATAAGGATCCCAGCAAAACACGTCCGTTTTGATATACTTAGCTGCTACTTCGTGAGGGGTGCTTGATCGGCTGATAAGGTTAATTGCTAATCTTTTCGTATCTAATTGCTTACATATATCATAGAGTAAATTTGCATTGGCGTAAG
>WFQY01000022.1 GCA_015486815.1 Phycisphaerae bacterium
CGGTGTAGTGTCGTAAGTCCTTGTAAATAAAGAATCCCCTATTTTAGTAGGCACTACAAGAGGAGTTTGAGAAAAAATCCTCATTTTTAAGCTGAAATCAACGATTTTTCTGAAAAATTCCCCAAAAACCCGCCGAAGTCGGGAAAAACGGTCCATATTGTAAGCAACACACCCTGACTTACAAAACCATCATCCAAATCTGATAGTCCATTGCGTTTTACAGCTTGTAGCTGTAATTTCATATTTTGCAATATCAGGACATACCGGCACCAAAGGCAAGCTATATGAATATTCCGCTGGTGTGGAGATGTAAATATTCCCGCGATATTTTGCAGGACGAACAAGCGTACCTGATAGTGTTCGCTCTTGTTCGTGCCACTTAACATCTTTTAGCTCGACAGTTCCTTGGCTGATATGAAATGTCGTAGAAACAATCCACGGATGTTTTCGCTTTTTCACAAACGTTAGCAATCGCGTAGAAGCAGCAGGAATTTTGACTCGTAGAACATCTTTAGAAACATCCATTCTGCTGCGGCTCCAAAATTCCCAGCAGTAATACGAATCGAACGAGTCCATATCGAACATTGCGGGATAAAGTTCAAACTCCTTTTCGTCGTGAGTCATATTCAATAAAGCGATAATATCACGTTTATCCCAGCTCGTATCAACGTTTAAATGCCAAATGCTCGGATAGCTATCAGGATATACATTTTCGAAAAGGTCTATTGGCTTAGCAGCCTGTCCGTAAGGTGGCGTAATAACGCGAACAATATCAAGAGTGTCAGGCTCACACAAATCAAACCTGTCGCCCAAAAAGACCTGACTGCCTGACATTGCAACCAAAGTCGCACGCAATCGACATTCTTCGATATCAGCAGGCGGTGCAATGTTTAGTCCGTCCGCATTTATTAACACAAGTTTGCGGTGCAAATAGTAACGTGAAATAGTCGTTGATGCTTGTCGGCGGAAAAAATCCAATATATCCCGACAGCCGTCAGCTTTGCACTCGCGGGAAAATCCCGTATTACCTATATCGCACGCAATCATCGTCGTATCGCCCATTCCCAAGCCGAGATAAACCATATTGGAACACCAATAGATATAATCATCAGCATCGAGCTCGTCGTTGATTATTTTAAGCCCGTATCGATATACTTCCGCTCCTCTGATTTTAGTTTTGTCATATATAATAAAATCTTCATCGATAAGCGAAATGGTAGCTAAGAAATCGAACTTAAAATAGCAAAAGCCTTGCGATTTCAAATATCGAATTGTTCTCCGAATGAATTCTTCGCCGACAGGATGCGTCGGATCGACGAGATAGATTTTACATTTTGGCTCCCACGACCATCTGCCATTATCGATTGGCTCGCCAGCTCGATTATGTATTAACGCTTCGGGATGTTTTCGTGCGAATTCCGATTCTTGCGCAACGTAAAATGGCGAGCACCATATACCCGCTTTGAATCCTCTTTTCGCTAATTCCTTTACAAGCCACGCTAATCCGTTGGGAAAACGCTCATTTGTCTCAAACCACTCGCCTGGCAGATTGTTTTTATTGTAGCCGAGATCAAGCTGAATATATTCGAACCCAAGCCCCGAAAATTCTTTATTAATAATATCCGCGACTCGCAACGTTTCTTCTTCGCTCTGCTGAAGACGATAGCCATACCACGACAGCCAACCTACAGGCGGAGAAGATTTGACTTCAATATTGTTTGCTTCTTTGCAATAATCCGCCCATCTTTCCAGTCCCTTATGAGGCGTATCGGTTCTGCCAATAAGCACTGTTTCGGTAGAAACCGACTCCGACGGTTGAAGCTGATAATCTGCAAATTGATTTATCATCGACCAACCAAGCACTTTCGAGCTTTTCGGATTAACGACAAGCAAGCTGGCAGCGATACATCGTTTTGGCGGGGCGATGAATGATAAAATCCAGTCAGGCGATGTTGTTCCGCGATGATAAACAATTAAGCCACTGACGCTATAATGAACGCCATCTTCGGTTTCGCTACCTGTTATATCGCTTATCCATTTTTTATCTTCTTTCGATATTAACTTATCTCGTTCCGCAAAATAAGGGCAATGAGCGGTAGCTTTCACCACACCGGCAAACCATCCTCCACCGCTATCAACGAATACAACGCTATCCTCGCAATCCGCACCGAGAGTATCCCCTTCAACTATATGAAACGAGCCGAGCTTTAACGGAGCTTGACCGACGTTGATAAGCGTCGCCTTCAAACTCAGCCACGATCCTCCAATCTCTTCTATACCCCATTCAATTTTCAAAGGAAGATCACCGCCTACTCTCTCCGTATCAAACCTGCAATTACACCAAGCATCATCGACAAAAATACGCGAACGCAACGAAATCGAGCCCTCATCGGTTTCCAGATTAGCACCTTGAGC
>WFQY01000023.1 GCA_015486815.1 Phycisphaerae bacterium
CTGTTATATTATCCAAACTTGCAGATTAATTCAAGCAAAGATAAAATTACGATGTAATGTAGCCTTATTATTTAAAAAAAACACTTGACAAAATAAACAGACTTACGGATAATTAAAGAAGGTAGAAACAATGCAAAGGGGAGCTGTGTAAATAAAGTGGGATAATATATACAAATTAGGGAGAGAGGCGCTATTGTGAGCCTTGAAGGCGAGGGTTTATTTTGTGAAACGAAAAGGCAGGAAGGGGTGGTGGTAGAGCTTGTTCCTGCAAGAATTTCGCGAATAATGCCATACCTTTCCGAGTTGGGATATGATTTTTTCCATATTTCAAGTATAGAACATCTCCTAAAATTTATCGAACATAGTCATCCCAAAATAACTATCTTAGCCAGTTGTGTCGCATCGGATAAATGCAAAGATTTCAAGACCGACCTCGAAATAGCAAAACTCATCAATGAAAAATATCCCGACTGCAATTTGCTGTTTATAATTAATAGTAACGTTAATATCGACACTTGTATTCAAGCGATAGATATCGGAGTATGTCGATTTGTCAATATAGATGATCCGCAATTCGAAGATCTCTTAGACGAACAAATCCACCAGATACTTTCCCGCAAAAATTCACAAGAGTCAGAAGCTACAGATTACGTTGCAGAACAAACAGGAATAACAACGCAATCGTCTATTATGCTCGAGCTCCTCGGACGTGCACGAAAAGCAGCAAACATTTGTGATGTCCCTATTATAATCGAAGGTGAATCGGGAACGGGAAAACAGCTATTAGCACAAGCTATTCATAAGATGGATCCCAAACGTAAAGCAAAACCGTTTCTCTCTATAAACTGTGCATCAATAACGGGCACACTTGCGGAAAGTGAGCTGTTCGGACACAAAAAAGGTGCATTTACCGGAGCAACCGAAGATAGGCTCGGATATTTCAGAAGTGCAAACGGCGGAACACTGCTGTTGGATGAGATTTCCGAACTCGAACCGAGACTTCAGCCGAAATTACTGCGAGTATTACAAGAAAATAAAGTTCTGCCTGTTGGCGATGATAGAGAATATCCCGTAGATGTGAGAATCATAGCGGCCAGCAATAAATCTCTCGCTGGGGAAGTAGCGGAAAATCGTTTCAGGCTCGATTTGTATCAAAGGCTTAATGTCATCAAACTTCATATTCCACCACTACGTGAAAGAGTGGAAGATATTCCCCTACTCGTTCAATATTTCATCAAGAAATACAAGCATTATTGTAACGAAGAAATCAAGATGGTCGATCCTGCTGTTTACGCAATATTAAAACGCGCTGTCGGTAAAGGAAATGTACGCGAGCTTGAGAACATTATCCGTCAAACCCTTGCGTTCAAGACCTCAGGAACGGTTTTAAGCGTCTCAGATCTGCCAAATCATCTCTTGTATTTATCCGATAGGCAGAACGAGCATAACGCTATACCAGCTGAACTGAGGGATTATCTTATCCGTCAGATTAATCATAACGGAAAAACTTTTTCCGATATGATACGGAAATTCGAAGCCTCCGTTTTGACGACAGCGATTAAGCATACGGGACTTCGCGGAACAAAACTCGCTCGGAAACTCGGACTAAACCGAAGAACGTTATACAACAAACTGAAAAGATATCGCTTACTCGATTATGGTTAGGCGTACGAAATCAAGCTATTGATGAGCGACATTATTTTTCTGTAAAGCTGGCGTGGGGATATGTTCATCGCTTAACGGTTTAAGCATCTGCCAATCTATTTGACTGTCAGCGGGAATGTCAACGAGAGTTTGGCTGCCAATGACTTCTTTTATTCTTACAGGCTCGATTCCGCCAGCAGGTCTTTTTACAGCTACCATCGCAGGAGTTATTATCGTACCTGCCGATATGTCTATCGTAGCGACCACACTTCCGCGAGCAATATTTCTAACTTCTTTCTCACATTCCAGAAGATTGCGATGCGGATTGCCTAATGCATGTTGAGCTTCACGGGCAGCAAGGATATATTGACGAAGCTGAGATTCTTCGAGCGAAAACGAATGGTCGGGTCCGGGCATATCTCTACTGATAGTAAAATGTTTTTCGAGTACGGTTGCACCGGCAGATACCGCTAATGCTCCGGTTATCCATTCAGCGGTATGGTCGGAGAAACCCACGGGCAGAGGAAATTGCCTTGCCAAATTACTTATGACGGCGAGATTCGCATTAGAAAGTTTAGTTGGGTAAGAACTGATACAGTGCATCAATATCAATCGCGACAGGGCAGCGTTATTGGTAAACAAATCGACAAGCTGGGTTATTTCTTCGCTCACCGAAGCACCGGTAGAGACTATTGCTGGTAAATTTGATGCTATTACTTTTTCGAGCAGAGGAATATTGACAATGTCGGGTGATGCGATTTTGATAGCTGACACTCCGAGCTCGAGCAGAAATTCAAGGTCTGCTATGCTAAAAGGAGTCGCAAGGAAATCGATACCCACATCCTTGCAATAGTTGAATACATCGACAAATTCTTCGCGTGTAAGTTCAAGCTGGCGGAGCATTTGTTTTTGGTTTCCGTGTCCTCGCTCCGCTTGATAGGTAGCTGTCGGCGCATTACTTATAACGAGATTATCAGCTGTGAATACCTGAAACTTCACAGCGTCTGCGCCGGCGCGTTTTGCTATCTCGACAAGCTGAATCGCTAAATCGATTTTGCCATTGTGATTAACGCCTGCCTCTGCGATGATATAAACATCTTGTCCGGGGCCTATTTGCCGATGACCAATTCGTACAACCGGAGTATTAGACCAAAACAACCTTGTCTTGTTTTGCTGCATTCTCTTCTTGCTCCTTCAACATACGGAGAATCCCTTCTGCGACATAAAGGTCTTTGATAGTATCGATATCGACGATAAGGTCTGATTCGGGATGGACAACTCCCCTTCTGTCTTTGCCCAAAAATGCGTGGAAATCCCTATCGTGTTCAGGCTTGCGATAGAGGGCGTCGCGTTTTATCGTAAGTACCGCACCGTTAGGTATAAACATCGGTCTAAGGTCTTGTCGGCGGTACGGATGATTCGGGCAATTCAGCTTAACATGTCCGTCTTCGAGCATCACCATCCAGTCGGGATGAAATTTACCTACGGGGCTGTAGGTTTGCACCGAATCTCCACCTTCGGTAAGCAGATATTCTATTGTCATATCAATCAAGCCGTCTGGCCTAATGGGAATATTACCATATAGTAAAACAATGATGTCAGCGTGAAAGCCATAAAGCTCTTCCACTCGTTCGCAGCCGAAACGCGCAGCTGCATCTACCGGAGCGGTATCGGTAGCAAGCTCAGCAGGTCTGCCCGTTACCCAAACCCCTTCATATCCGCTTGCTATTTCACGAACATCGGGATCATCACTCGTAACGATTATCGCGTCGAGCAGTTTGGATTTGAGGGCAGACTCTATCGTATATGCTATTACAGGTTTGCCGAGCAGCATTCGCTTATTTTTGCCCGGCAATCCGGTACTACCCGCTCGAGCAATTATCACCCCCAAAATTCCGGAAATACCGTTTTTTTGTGTCATAAGATAACGTCCTGATTTTAAAGTAGTTGCGCATCATATAGTCAGTGATTGCCGACTGTTGTACTATAATATTTATCGGTATTTGTATTCCTTATCTTGACTAATATTTGGCAGAAATTATCGGACGGTCGAAGAGCAAATGTCGAATGATGAATGTCGAATGTTGAATTTGGGGCAGACACGCAGGTCTGCCCCTACAGTCCACGGGCAATAGCCAACGTTCTACATTTCATATCTGACGCGATATGTAATCTTATGCTCGCTGTTCGGTGAGATCGGTATCTCAAACTTTATCGTTCGTGAATTGAGTTTCTCGTATTTGTCGGAGACTTTCAATATATTCCAATTCGACCAGCGATAGAGCTTTTCGATTACTGTTATGGTAACAGCTTCCGATTTGTGATTTTTGAGCGTAATTTCAAACGCTTCTTCTATCGCGTGCTTACTTATGCGTTTGAAATCCGTCTGTACCCGCTTACCCGTAATATCGAAGGCATCGCCTATATACATCATCAGCTTTTCATCTACACTTGTTGGCGGAACTTTGTCTTCGCCGACAAACTCCAAACTGCCGTCTTTATCTCGCTTATATATCCGAGCTAATCCTATCGGCAGAGCAACACCAAGATTGTTATCCGCTCGATTTTCTACCGTGAGAATAACATTTACCTTCTTATTATACTCCCGTCCGAAATCGGGCGCAAAATATGTCCGATACGGATAGAACCGCACTTTCGCACCGTCATACAGATATATCTTCTTAACAGGAACGTTATTAGCTTGTATCAGTTTGATCTGCTTTATCTGATTATTCTTGAGTGTTGTTTTTATGGGCAGGCGATAAAGACGATATTCACCGAAACTTTCCGATTTTTCATCGCCCCGCTCGCCCGACGGTTTGAAACTACTCATCGCGCGAAGATAATCAATACCATAAGAATACATCTGCCTGTCTGGCTGATTCGTTTGACCAGCTATCAATGCAATGTTCGCATCGGGAAAACTCGTCCCCGAATTGTTTGTTATTGTAACCCATCCCATAAGCGAGATGTTCTTCTCATCGCTCGAAAGTTCGGCATTATAATTGACCTTCCAGCTGATATTCTTCGCTAAATAATCAAGCTGAACTTTTTGCTTTCCCGATTTCGGTGAATAAATCTGCCAGACAAGCGTCGGCTTGGTAAGTAATCCTTTGGGTAGTTTTGCAAGTTTAACGGCGTTTATCTGCTCAGCTGATATAATCTTTAGCCCCTCTTTCGTTCGGAGAATAATCTGATTATTCTCAGCTTTGAGCAATGTGCCAACGATGAGCTCGCCTTTCTGCGTCATCAGCTCGATTTCTCTGTCGATATATTTTCCGAGCAGCTTAACGGAGTTTACAAGGTCGAATTGGAAATTCTGCTCGACAACGCGCGTCTTCGGATCATCAAGCGAACGGAAACGCACCGAGGTCGGTTCGATACTCGCTGCTACATCGGTAAACCGAAACTCCGTTACGCCAGCTTGCAGATCTATCACCCGCACATCTTTGACAAGGGCAAAATCGTCATTATAAATAGTCAAAGCACATTGACGTGCAACGCTGACATTCGTAATAATCAATAACGTAATAATAACACATACTTGCTTCATCGTTTTGTCTCCTTACCAGCTATACCTTTTATAATGTACGCGATAGCGAATATTCTGCTCGCTATTCGCTTTAAGACCAAATCGAAACTCTATCGTGCGATAATCGATCTTTTTGTAATCGAGATTGTTGTTTTCGATAGTCCAGTTCTGCCAGCCTGCAAGTTTCTCTTTTACGACTACCGGTATCGCAATACTTTTATGATTGCGTATCTTAATTAACACATCAACCGTCGATTCATAGTTGCTTATCCGCTTAGTTGAAACAATCTTTTTACTGCCAAGCACATCAAACGCCCTGCCAGCTGTAAGTCTAACAGTCTCATCTTTAGGCGTGTGGTCGATCTTGTCTTGACCGGTCAGATGTTCGACGTTTTGCGAATCTCTCTGATAAAGCCTAACAACGCCAGCGGGCAAAGGAATGCCAAGCTGATTTTTCTTTGTATTCTTAAACACAATCGATACACGAAGCGGCCTGACTTGCTGCTCGCCATCGATATCAAATCGCCTTCCCCGCCAACGATAAAAATCGTATGAGGATTCATCCTGATAGATATATTCCGTTTTGTACTTTACGCCAGCTATATCGAATAGCTCGATTTGTTTCGTCTCGTTGTTTGCGATGCTCGTTTTGCGTCCGAGATCATACAGATGATATTCAGCGAAGCTGCGTTCCTTAAATCCCGGCGGAGGCGCAGGTGCTGCTCGCTTAGCTGCATATAGTACCATTTTATCTTCCATCGCTCGGGTCAGCTCTTTGACCTTATGGACTTCACCAGCGACGAGCTTCAGATGGGCATCGGGAAATGACGTGCCGGAGCGATTTGTTATCGTAACCCAGCCATTCATCGCAAGTGTCTGATTTACCGGATTGACCGTAACGTTATAGTCAGCTCGCCACGATAACTTCGATGTCTGATATGCGATTTCGACTTTTTCCTTCTTTTTTTGACCGTCGGATATCTTCCATACAAGAGCGGGTTTTAATCGCAAGCCCTTGGGTAAATCTCGCAAGGCGATCTGATAAAAATGCTTGTTTCTGCTGATGATTTTTATTCCACCTTGCACATCCTTTATACATATCCTATTACCGTCAACCGCTAAGAGTGTACCCTCAAAATATCGCCCGTCATCGAGCATAATGCTTATGGGCTTATCTATCATCCGATCGAGCAACTTGTTGGTGCTGAGAAGGTCATATTCGAAATTTTGCTCTATTACCGAAAACTTCGGATTATCTATCGCCCTTATCTGCACCGACGTCGGATCGATAGACGCAGATATGTCCGCAAGTGAAGTTCGCTTCGTTTTAGGATCAATAGCTATCGTGCGAATATCTTTTACAACTGCAAAATCCTGATTATAGACGGTAACAGCGAGTTTCCTATCAGCATATAGCGGATTAATTACAACCAGTACAGACAGGATAAGGATTATTCTCTTCATCGCAATGGTCTCCTGATTTATTGTTCTCATACTATTAGACAGCATAGAAAAGGATAAGTTCCACAAAAATTTATTTTTTGGCCCCCGTGGAATGCATATACGGCAAATAACCCTACCTATTCCACAAAATCGATAAGTTCAAAGATACCGAAATTATTTCGATTTTATGTTTTTCTTCTGAATCTTGCACATATTTTCGTAAACCGCCCAGCAGTAATCGGGAATCTCCCGAGTCCAGCTGACACGTTTGAGTTCTTCCAAAATCGATTTGAGTTTGTCGAGGTCAGCTGTACGTGCGAAGTAACAGTAATATCCGTTACCTCGCAATTGATAAAAACGCTCTGCTATCGGAACCGCTTGGCGACCCATAAATTGCGCCACAGCTGTCCGCCAACATCTCTCCGCATCAAATGCCTGCGGATTCCAATAATAATCGTTAGCAGTTACAGCAAAAAACCTACCAATAGGTATCGTCGCATTAATGAACACAAAACTCCGCCCGTAAGCACAATATTTGACGAAATTTTTCGGATATTTCGAATGAAAATTTCTAAGCGGTTGATGATATTGCCACGTATTGTCCCAATACAATAATTTCCTATCTTTACCAATCAATGCTTTGTACTGCTTAATATCATCTGTCGTGATAACCCTGCTTTCCGTTACGGGTCCCGTCCAGACACAAATGATGTTTTTATTCCATGAATGAATGTCTTTCATATATTGCATACGCTCTTTGTAGTACTTAACGCCGGGCTTCCATTTGCGCACATATTTTAACCCTTGGTATGGAGGCGGACAGAAAAACAATTTCGAACCGGGACGGATTTTTTGCATCCTCTTATATAACAAATCAAGCACATATCCGTTCGCTTGCCCAAGTGTTTTGAATTTTTTCTTTTCCATCGGCATTGATAATATTGGCGGAACATCGTCAAAGAGTATCATAACATCATCAGCTTGCGTCCATCGCATAACATCTTCGACAGTCTTAAGAAACTTGTTGATATCCTCCGGATTACCCTGATCCAACGCTGGTCGATTTTTAACGCGAGGGCCGATGTGAATCTGAGGCATAAAATGCAAAGTGCGATATTTTTTCACATAATCACCAACACGTTTTAATGAGGCGACTATGTTCGAATCCTTCACTCCTCGCCAATCAATTAAATAAGCATAGCCACTCGCAAAGCCATTAATCTTTTGCGATGCCAGCCAATCGAAAAAATCATTCGCAGGTATCGAATAATCCGTTACGTATCGTCTGACAAATGTAGGATAATCGAAAACACTCGCCTGTCTGACAACTAACTTGCCATCTTTGATATGTATAAGCTGTAGTAACGACGCTAACCCGTTGACCAAACCTTCATTATCTTTACCCGCACAAAGAATTCCGCTCTTGCGAATTTCAAGAATATAGCCCTGCTCTTTAAGATTGCCAATCTTCTTATGCAAATCATATCGGTCAATCAGATATTTTGCATTTTCATCGGATACAAGAGAAAAAAGAATAGGCAGCGGCTGAACTTTATCAACCAATTTCCATTTGTCAATTTTGAATTGTTTCTTGTAGGCATCGATACGCTTATTCCATAGCTTTATTATAAGTTCTCTGGCTGGCCCGAAATATTCGAACATCGGCTCACATAAAATCACACCAGCTGGCCCATCAAAAAGTGTCAGCTGTCCTTTTCTATATTTCACCTGTCGTGGCGTAGGAAGGATATTGCCCGAATAAAATGGCGGGGCCATTATTTTTTCAATCTCATCATCGGAAAGCGTCTGTTGAGTTTCCGCCAGCAAAGAAGTATTAATACACAAAATTAACGCAAGACATATTTTCGGGACAATGCTATTGATTTGCATATTTCAGCTCACAAAATTATTTTGATCAACAAATGGAAAATTATTGTAATCAACAAACGAAATTTACAAATCAGGATCGTAAAAAGCGTTGGGGACAGTAATAATGTTTTCTCCCACCTGCGATATATGCCAATCGGCAAACAGGACATTCGCCTTTCCATCGTGCAAAAACCCCATACAACCGCTGAAGTCTCTCAGTCCGCTTCCTAAATAATTAAGATACATCGAACGATAATAACACGTTTCGCTACTATGCGAACCAGCTATACCTTTCTTACCGCCCTGTCCGTCGTCGTAGATGTCGGCACTGGCAATAATACCGTCAACCACAAACATTTGTTTGGAAGGATTTTCAATATTGTCCAGCTTGCACCAATCAGATGTGCCGAAAAACGGATTCCACCACGCACCCCCTACTCGCAGATAGCTAATCGTTACATAATTCGCTCCGCGATTCAAAGCGCCCGATTCCGCAATCGGACACACCCAGACTTCAGCTGCTGTCGAACTTGAATTACGAAACGTCGCAGGGCTGGGCAGATAATTACATTCGCGAGTCTTATCCGAAAGAAAGAATTGCCACCATTTGGGAGGCACCGACGGAGCATACGCACGAGGCGCATATCCGTTAAAATCCATCGCATATTGCTGCACCCCCAAGCCGATCGATCGCAGATGAGTCATACAGACCGTAGATTTAGCGGCATTTCTCGCCCTCGATAAAGCAGGCAGCAAAATCGAAACCAATACCGCAATAATGGCAACTACGACCAAAAGCTCGATTAATGTAAAACCGTTTTTTCGACTTTCCATAACAAAAACCCGAATTTTAAATTACAAATGATCAATGTTAAATGTCAAACTTTGTAGGGGCGAACCTATGTGTTCGCCCTAACCTTAGGGGGCAGACACATAGGTCTGCCCCTACAGCTTACTGTTAACGGCCTACGTTTCTATCTTCTGCGGATAAAGCCAAATACTCCTGCCGCAGTAAGCAATCCAATCGTCGCAGGCTCGGGAACAATCATAAGGTTATCAATTGCCTCTGCACGGTATGGGTTACTATAAAACTGAAAATAACCCTCACCTGTCGCTGCAGGATTACCGGTATTATCGGTATAATCGATAATCTGTGTACCGTCCACTTTTACTTGAATTCGATTGCCTTGTGCGATGAGTGTAAGATGGCCTGTCCAGTTTTGATTTGTGGTAGCTGTTCCGCTTACGTTTCCGCCATATTCATTATACAGAGTGAACTTAAAACTGTTAGCAGCTGTCGGATACCAATACAAGCCATACCCAGGCGTCGTTCCACCCGACGGAATATAAGATGTCGGAGTCGGAAGCCTAAACCACATATATATCTGGTGAGAACTAACAACCTCGGAGAGACGATAGAAATCCAAATCCAACTGGAAATCACCGACAGCAGGAGCACCGGACGGATAAACGACATCATTGCCATTAGAACCGCCATTCCAATACAGCTGTCCATTCTTAATTCCCGGCGCATTACTGCCATCGCCGCTCGACTTGTCGAGTCTTGCCCATGCATAACCTTCAGCTGTCGAGCCCAAATTAAGAGCTGAATCCGGCCGATTAAAATCATCGCTGATAATAGCAGCTGAACAGAATACAGCAGTTCCCAACATTACACAAATTGTCATTAACATCATTTTTCGCATAGCTTTACTCCTTTCTAAAAAAGCTTCCTCTACTAGCCGGCAACGCACCGACCATACCAAACACAATATCCAAAATTCCTATTCACTACTCAGTTAGATTACGCATACCGTTGATGTTTCCTATCGCTATACACGATTCACGTATAATAAGTTCGCACGGAAAATCGTTTCGCGACATTTCCGGGGTAAGCGGTGTATCATTTTCCAAACTATCAATCAGCATATTGACCGCAAAACGTCCGAGACGCTTTAGGTCCTGACGTATTGCAGTCAAAGTCGGATCGGCAAATTCACATAAATGAGTATTGCAAGTGCTAATCAAACTTACATCCTTAGGGCAACTGAAATTTCGTTTACGCAACTGTCTTAAAAACGCCAAAAGTATCTGATCGTTCGCTATAATAGCAGTCGGACGTTCTGTCTGCGGAAATGCAAGCCAATATTCAATTAACGGTTCAGCTGCATTATAACTACCTCCGCTTTGAGGAATGTCCGGCAGGATAATTTGGCATTCCGCAGTTTCAGGATCGTTTTTTGCTCGCTCGATAAGTAGCTGACCGACCTGCCGATCTCTGCGATGAATACCAGCATCAAACAAGATCCTTCGATGACCAAGGTCTGAGATATATCTGACCGCTTGAAAAAGTCCTCCTACAACGTCTCCCGAGACGGTAGGAATAAGCTCAGCGACCTCAAGATTGTCTCCTATACACACGCAAGGAATACCAAATTCTTTAAATCGATGGACAACAGCTGCTTCTACATATCCGGTCAAAACCAATCCGTCAACACTACGTTGACTAACGCGTTTGGGAAAGACAAATGAATCTATATTCGATAGATTGTAAATACTGATATTCAAGCCATAACCTCTTTCACGAGTAGTTTGTTCGACTCCGGAAAGGCCTTGTGCAAAATAAACATTAGCCCATCCCTCAGCGATACTGTCCGAGAGAATAAATCCTATATGTCCTGTCTTTTGCGTAGCGAGCGCTCTGGCAGCTGCATTTGGCTGATAGCCTAACGCTTTGGCGGTCTGGATAATCTTTTGATGCGTCTTCTCTGAAATTTTAATCGGATTTGGACGCCCGTTAAGAACGCGCGAAACTGTAGGTTCTTTAACACCGACAATTCGTGCTATATCTTTCAAGGTAACAGCCACTTACAATTCCTCGCTCACAATAAGCGCTTAACAATAATCGCTTACTGTATATAATAATACAAAGACCTAACAAATTTGTCAAGCGAATTTTACTGAAAATTTCGATATAAGGTATTATATCTACTCAGCGGTCGAATAAGATTTTTCGTATGTATCAGGAGCTGTATTGGCAAAGTGCCGGTTAAGCTGATGCATTAGAGCTGCTATTGTGATTCTGCTTGCCAATTTCATCGCTGGTTTGGTATTGACGTAGCTCGATAGAACCGGTGAATATGTGTAATACGCCCGTATTATCCATCTGCCAGCTGACGATGTTTTAAGATATGTATCCCGAAAGCGTCTCAAAATCGGAAGCCCTTTCGCCAACGGCGTTCCCGCAGTAACAGCTGTGATGAAGCAGCTCGTTCCGCCGCTACCACCGGAATCATCATCGGAGCTATCCGTATCCGACGGACTGATTTTGGCTATGAATACATCGGCATCATATATATCATCTCCGAATCCGCCGTGAGTCGCCTGAATTGCATCTTCGGTAACGGGAAAATTTTCCGAACCTGTTGCACCTGTTACTAACAAATCGCCTGTATCGGAATCAATAACTGCTGCAAGGGCAGAATCGTGCCCTCGCGGCCTTCCTGCTCCTCTCAAATACGTAGAATATTGTGGCACACCCATTTCATTGAATTTCGCTATAAATGCGGCAAGATGGCCGGAGTCACTGTTCGTATCCTGACCATCAATAGCGTGTCTTATGGGAAAATCAGTAGAAAATGTATTTCCTACCATATACGTATCTCCCGTCGCTGTATCGACAGCTACTCCCATTCCCGTATCAATATTACTTCCGCCCCAAAATGTCGAAAATATAAGACGGGACCCGTCGGCACTGAATCTTGCGACAAAAGCATCTCCGCCTAACCCGCATTTCTCACAAGAAAA
>WFQY01000024.1 GCA_015486815.1 Phycisphaerae bacterium
ATATAATAATAAGGATACAGCGGATAGCCCGTCTGGTGATGCCTGCGGGCTATCGTAATTTAGAAAGATATCTGAATTGTGCATTAGCATTAGAGATATCGTAATTTGGAGAGCAGAATGGCAGAAGTAGTTCTGGAAAATGTAAGTAAGGTATATCCTGGCGGAGTCAAAGCTGTCAAGAACATGAACCTGAAGATAGAGAATAAGGAATTTTTTGTTCTCGTCGGTCCTTCGGGGTGTGGCAAGACGACTACACTGCGAATGATAGCTGGGTTAGAAGAAATAACCGAAGGTGAAGTAAGGATAGGAGAAAGAGTTGTAAATAATGTTCCGCCCAAAGATCGCGATATAGCGATGGTTTTTCAGAATTACGCTCTTTATCCTCATATGACGGTGTATAAGAATATGGCATTCGGGTTGAAACTGAGGAAATATCCGAAGAAGGAGATAGATGCAAGGGTTCACGAAGCAGCGAGGATTCTCGGAATAGAGCAGCTGCTTGACAGGAAACCCAAACAGCTTTCCGGAGGTCAACGTCAGCGAGTAGCGGTGGGACGTGCGATTGTCAGGCAGCCTAAGGCTTTCTTGTTCGATGAGCCTTTGAGTAACCTTGACGCTAAATTGCGTGTCGAGACGCGGGCGGAGCTAAAGAAGCTACACCGTAAGTTGCAAACCACTACGATATATGTTACTCACGATCAGGAAGAAGCAATGACGCTTGGTGATAAGGTGGTGGTGATGATGGACGGAATAGTCCAACAAGTCGATCATCCCCTGAAAATATACAACAAGCCTGTAAATCGATTTGTAGCAGGCTTCCTTGGTACTCCGCCTATGAACTTTTTCGACGGTAAAATTATATTCCGGAATGATGATGTGTATTTTGATGACGGTGCGAATAAGATTCTGCTGCCGGCAGCTTGGCGTGAGCGGTTGGCTAAATACAAGGATAAGCCAATGGTGCTCGGAGTCAGGCCTGAGCATTTCTTCCCGAAGCCCGAGGGGGACTTTGCCGGCAAAGAGAATTTTATGATGGTAAAGGTAGAAGTTTTCGAGCCGTTGGGCGATAAGATGGATGTGTATCTTGCATCGAAGGTGCATCCTCATATCGTCTGCCGAATAGATTCGAAGGTTAAAGTCGAAGAAAACGCAGAGATACCTATATATATCGACGTAAATAAGGTGCATGTATTTGAGCCCGGAGAGACAGG
Organism: Phycisphaerae bacterium; assembly: GCA_015486815.1. Classification (GTDB taxonomy): domain Bacteria; phylum Planctomycetota; class Phycisphaerae; order JAAYCJ01; family JAAYCJ01; genus S014-18. The sequence continues at coordinate 1,212 of WFQY01000024.1, forward strand.
AGTAAATGTTACTATGGAGCCCGAAGGTGATTAGTAAACGTGCCGGGATATTTTCTTCCAGCTGGTTTGATTCGGAGGAGGCAGAAGCTATGACCTGATAGCGTAAGTCAGACATCTGGCTTATACTACGCTGATTGGTCTGCGAGACTACGGATCGGGTCAGGCTTTATCAGCTGGAAGAAAGTGGGACGAGAATTTGCCCACTTTTTTTGTTGTTATGAACAGAACGGATATTTTTTAAATGGTGGATATAGAGATATGAATCAGGAATTTTTGCGAATAGTCGATTCGATAGCGAAGGACAGAAATATTGATCGCGAGGTGGTATTTGCCGACCTTGAAGCTGCGATGGTCTCCGCTGCGAAGAAATATTTCGGGTCGGCAGATGAGGTAACTGTTCATATCGACCGTAAAACCGGTCAGATAACCGCATATCGTGCAAATGAACCTATAAGTTTGAAGGATTTGGGCAGAATAGCTGCTCAGACAGCTAAACAGGTAATGATTCAAAAGATTCGCGAAGCGGAGCGTGATAGCGTATTCGAGGAGTTTTTGGAGAGGCAGGGTTCGATTGTTACCGGCCAGGTAACACGTGTCGATCCCGGTGCGGTAACGGTAAACCTCGGTCGTGCCGAGGCATTTTTGCCTGCGAGCGAACAGATACCGGGAGAGACATATCAGGTTGGTCAAAGGTTGCGTGCGTATATTTTGGAGGTACGAGAGGGTCCCGGTAAGTCGAAATCTTCGGGAATAAAGATAGTGCTTTCTCGTACGTCAAAAGATTTTATCAGGCGTATGTTTGAGCTTGAGGTACCGGAAGTTTCGGAAGGAATAATCGAGATAAAGGCATTGGCGAGAGAGGCGGGCTATCGTTCGAAAGTAGCGGTTTTGAGTAATGATGCGAAGGTGGATGCGGTCGGTGCTTGTGTAGGCGTGCGAGGCAGCAGAATAAGAAGTATTGTCGATGAGCTTAACGGAGAAAAGATAGATATAGTAAGGTGGAACGATTCGAGTACAATTCTGATTGGAAATGCGCTTAAGCCTGCGGAAGTAAATCAGATAGCGTTGTGTTTTGAGCTTGGTCGTGCGACGGTAGTGGTCGATGAAGATCAGCTCTCGCTTGCGATAGGTAAGCGTGGACAAAATGTAAGGTTAGCTGCGAGGCTTACCGGTTGGGACATAGATATTATAACACCAGCGGAGTATAATGCAGGGCTTGAACGATTGGAGCGAGCTATAGGTGCTGCTAATTTGTCTGACCCCGCACTATTGAGTAAAATGGTAGCATTGGGAATGGTAAACGTAGCGGATGTAGCGGAAGTCGGGATAGAGCCTTTGATAAGTGAGCTTGGATTAACAGAGGAGCAGGCAGATTTGCTTGTTAAAAGATGTATGGAGGAGGCGGAGAAGATACGTTCGGAAATGGAAAGTGCAAAGGCACAGGCGGAAAAATTAGCTGAATCAGAAGAAGAAAAACCAGGCGGGACAATATCTTCGCAGGCTGAGCCTGTGCGTGCGAGATTTTCCGCGAGAGTAGATGAAGAAAATGAATCCGAGGCATCCGAAACTGCCGAGGAGGAACAAAGTTAACAGATAAGTTTTAATTGGAGGTGCCCATTGGCTATTAGGGTACACAATCTGGCAAAAGAGTTAGGTGTAACGAGCAAGGCGATATTGGAGAAATGCCGAGCGGAAGGAATGGAACTTAAGAATCATATGTCCGTTCTTTCGGTTGGTCAGGCAGCTACTATACGCGAATGGTTTAGTGAGGGTGAACACACGACGACTCTCGAGACGGCTGAGCGCGTCGATCTTGAAAAGGTCAAAAAGACGCGAACCAGAAGAAAAAAGAAAAAGAAAGCGGAGGCGGAGGCAGAAGCTAAGCCTGAGTCGGAAAAGCAGGAGAAATCCGAAGAGCAAACTCAACCTGCAAAGCAGGAAGGTGCTGCAACTGCGGTTATGGAAGCAGAGGCTGGTGCTGAAGAGTCAGCTACGATTACGGAAGAGGGAAAGCCGACTGTCGGGATAGCTGAGAAGGAAAAAGAGGATTTGCAAAAAACGGTTACGAGTGGTCAACAAGTAGCTGTAGAAGAAGGGGCAAAAGAAGAAGAAAAGAAAGAAACGTCGAAAGAGGAACAACCAACAGCTACGGAAACTCCTATGCTTAAGCCTGCTGCCAAAGTTACACTTCCGAAAAAGAAGGCAAAGGTTGAAAAGGAAAAAGAAGAGCCTAAGGTGTCCGTTGAGAAGGAAAAGCCTGCGGAGTCCAAGCCAGTAACACCAGCGGGACCTATGAATGTTCCTGCGCCAGCTGTTTTGCAGGGGCCTAAAGTAATCAGAGTGGATAAACCTGAGCCTATTCGTCCGCCTCGTCGTCAGGGACCTGCGAGGGTAGGTCCGTCAAGGGTAGGACCTGCGAGACCTGCCGCTAAGATGCCTGAACCTGAGATTCCGCTGCCTGTAAAGCCCGGCAAGAAAGGTAAGGGTCAGGGTGTAGGTATCGAAGAAGAACCCGAGAGACCTAAAAAAGGCAAATCACGATTACATCCGAGGCGAGGGCGGACTTCGGAAGCTATCGAGCAGATAAAAGAATGGCGAGACAAAGACCTGATCGAGCGGAGTCAGCGATTAGCGATGGCATCCGATCATCCGCAGATTATCAGACGAGCAGAATCGAAAAAGTCTAAGCAGACGATAAGCTCTAAGCCTCAGGGCAAGGTGCAGATCACCGAGCCTATTGTTTTGAAGGATTTTTGTTCCGCTACGGCGATACCGTTTAGTAAGCTTTTCCCGAAACTGATGGAGCATGATATTCCCGCAACGATCAATCAGGTAATATCTGCCGAGCAGGCAGAGTTGCTTGCGATTGATCTTGGTATCGAGCTTGAGATTGTCAAGCGTAAGAGTAAATATGAGGAACTTGTCGAACGGTTCAACAATCGCGAATTGAAAAATCCTGTTCGCCGCGATCCGATAGTTACGTTTTTGGGACACGTTGACCACGGAAAGACGAGTTTGCTCGATAAGATACGCAATACTCGTGTAACGGAAAAAGAAGCAGGTGGAATTACTCAGCACATCGGTGCATACAGATTTCCCGTAGATGATCATTTTGTGGTTTTTCTGGACACACCTGGCCACGAAGCGTTTACTTCGCTTCGTGCGCGTGGTGCACAGATGACGGACATTGTGGTATTGGTGGTAGCTGCCGATGACGGGGTGATGCCTCAGACGGTAGAAGCAATCAGCCACGCCAAGGCAGCGGATGTAGCGATTGTGGTAGCACTCAATAAGATAGATTTGCCCAATGTCGATGAGCATAAGGTGTTAGGTCAATTAGCAGAGCACGGACTCGTGCCGGCGGAATGGGGAGGAGACGTCGATGTAATAAGGACGAGTGCGGTTACCGGCCAGGGAATAGACGATCTTATCGAGCATTTGAATACGTTGGCGGAGCTTTTGGATTTCAAAGCGGATCCGAGCGGACCTGCGATGGGAGTAGTGATAGAGTCGAGGCACGATTCTCACCGGGGTCCGATAGCCGACTTTATGGTTCAGCAGGGTACGCTTAAGCGAGGCGATGTTGTCGTTGCAGGTAAGGCGTATGGTCGGGTACGCGCGATGATGGACGATACGAGTAAAACCGTTGATAAAGCGGGGCCGGCGTGTCCGGTCGAGGTGCTCGGGTTAAGTGAGGTGCCCGGTGCGGGTGATAAATTTTATGTGGTCGAGAATCTCCAGATTGCTCAGGAGATAGCAGAGGAAAAGCAGCTTGAGGATAGAGACGCATATTTGAAAGATAGGCCTCGAGTTACTCTCGAAAACATATTCGAGCAGGTAGAAGCTGGCCAAACTCAGCATCTGAATCTTATCGTAAAGGCGGACACGCAGGGTTCGCTTGACGCATTGAAGAAAAAGCTCGCGGAGCTTGGTACACGTGAAGTTCAGGTGCGGGTGCTACACGCACAGATAGGTGGAATAACCGAAGGCGATGTGGTATTGGCAGAGGCATCGAATGCTATCGTGATAGGTTTTTGCGTGGTGCCGGATGATATTGCACGCACGCGGGCTCAGCAGCTTAACGTCGAGATCCGCACATATACGATAATTTATCATCTGCTTGAAGATATAACCGCAGCATTGGAAGGATTGCTTTCGCCGACTTACGAACAGAAAGTTGTCGGTCGAGCTATTGTTCGCAATGTGTTTAAGATTTCACGAGTGGGAACGGTTGCTGGCTGTTTAGTTACCGAAGGCGCTATCGAACGGTCGTCTTCTGTCAGAATTATCAGGCAGAATGTTATCATTCGGGAAGAGGCAACGATAGAGTCTCTTAAACGATTCAAGGATGATGTCAGAGAGGTCAAGCAGGGCTTCGAATGCGGAATTAAGATAGCAGGCTTTGATGATATCAAAGAAGGCGATATTATCGAAGCGTATCAAATGGAAAAGGTCGAACGTAAACTTCAGCCTGCCGGTGCGGATTCTGGCGAGCACAGCAGGTAATAGCAGATAATATCGTGCTTGTATGGTGCTTATATGATAGTCGGCATAATGCAAGTCGAATTGATTATTAACGACGCGATGAGCTTGAAAGACAAGAGGCGAATCATCAAGTCGATAAAAGATAGGCTCAGCGGTGCATTTAATATCTCAATAGCGGAGGTCGATTGGCAGGACAGGCATCGACAGGCGATATTGGGAATAAGTATGGTAGGAAATGAGAAACAATTTATACAGAAGAATTTGGATACGATGATCGAGAAGATGCGGAATATAAGAGGGGCATCGGTGGTCGATTATCAGATAGATTATGTTTGAATGTTGAGCGGAGTCCGCCAACCGGCGGATTGGGGTTGATTGGTGATTGAAGAAAGATGATTTGGAAGGTGAGAAGTTATGTCTCTCAGAAGTATAGGGCGATTGGAATCGCAGATAAGATTAATAATAAGCAATGCGTTGCAAACGAAACTTTCCGATCCGCGGCTTGATCGGATTGCGAGTGTAACGCAGGTCGAGCTGACGGCGGACTTATCGTTCGCTGACGTGTATATATCGGTCATGGGCAACGACTCGCAGCAGCGTACGTTTATGCGAGGTCTTGAACATGCGCACGGTGTGCTACAACGAATGGTAGCAAAAAATCTTCAGACACGCGTATGCCCGACGCTTAGGTTGCATCTGGATCAGTCGATCAAAAAGGGATTCGAGACGATGAAACTTATAGATAAATCGATACAGGAACGCCAGGAACGGGAATCGCGCGAGACAATCACTCCTGAGCAGCAGGTAGAAGATATTTGACGAAGGATATGCAAAGATGAAAATAGCTACTCAATACGTACAGGAATTCAGATCGTTGCGTAACAAAATTCAGCGTACGGTTCCTATCTCGAAGACACAAAAAAAGGAATCGTTGCCCGAAGATCCGATTGAGTTATTAATTATCGGTGTATTGATGGAATATACGACGCTGACGGATGCAAAATCGATACTGAAGCGTCTCCGTGATGAAATGACAGATTACAATGAACTTCGCGTTACATCGCTTACTGAATTCGAAGAGCTACTAAAGAGTAAGCTAAAAGACCCTGTCGGGTTTGGCAGAGCGGTTACCAAGACACTTAATGCGATTATGGATGAATTTGATACGCTTGATTTGTCGATTTTAGACGGATTGTCGAAGAGTGATGTAAAGAAGCATTTCGAGAATATAAAAAATGTCTCGCTACATAGTATTCCGTTCTTTTTGATGATGCGGTTTGATATCAATACGATGCCGTTGACGGAAAAGATGTTCGAATTTTTGGTCAAATGTAATGCGTTGCCAAAGGACATCGATTTGGCGTCAGCTAAGGCGTTCATCGAGCGTCAACTTAGAGCGAGTGAATTGAAGAATTTTTACTGGCAGCTAAGGAAGGCATCGGAGATGCCGATAAGCAGATTCAAGGCCAAGCCCCGAAAGACAGCTAAGAAAAAGGTAGCAAAAAAGGTGGCAAAAAAAGCAACGAAAACAAAGAAAAAGAAGAGTTAGTTTGGAGGTTCAACTTGTATGACGCAACAAAATAAGGTTCTCAAAATCGGTTTACCAAAGGGAAGTCTTCAGGAATCGACGTTCGATTTGTTCCGACGTGCGGGATTTCATATTTCGGTCGGCTCGAGAAGCTATTTTCCGACAATTAACGATCCGGAAATAGAATGTGTTATGTTCCGCGCTCAGGAGATGAGCAGATATGTCGAAGACGGCGTAATTGAAATGGGACTGACAGGTTATGACTGGATTCGCGAAAATGATTCCGATGTGATAGAAGTCTGCGAGCTTGTCTATTCGAAATCGACACGTAAGCCTGCTCGATGGGTATTAGCTGTGCCTGCGGAATCGGATATCGAAAAGGTAGAGGACCTCGAAGGGGGAATAATCGCTACCGAACTTGTCAATGCGACGAGGAAGTTTTTCGAGGAAAAGGGAGTAAATGTAAAGGTTGAGTTTTCGTGGGGTGCTACGGAAGTAAAGGCGAGGCTGCTTAACGGGATTGTCGAATTGACAGAGACAGGTAGTAGTCTGCGGGCGAACAATTTGCGCGTTATAGCTGAGGTGATGCAAAGCACACCAAGGCTGATAGCAAATAAACGTGCGTGGGAAGATAGCTGGAAACGTGAAAAAATAGAAGCGATTGCTCTTTTGCTTAAAGGTGCGATAGAAGCGTCTTATAAGGTCGGCTTGAAGATGAACGTTTCGGAGAAGGCACTTAAGGATATTCTCAATATTCTGCCTTCTGAAAAATCGCCTACGGTAAGTCCGCTTGCCGAGAGCGGTTGGTCTGCGGTTGAGGTAATCCTCGAAGAGACTCAGGAACGCGATCTTGTGCCTCAGTTGAAACGGGCGGGTGCGACGGGAATTATTACATACCCCCTCAATAAGGTGATACCGTGAAAGCTAATGTAAAGAGAGATTTTCTGTTATTATTGGCGGTGGTTATCGTATCGGGGTGTAATTTCAGAAATACGATTAGCCTTCGCAGAAAACCAGACAAGCAACGATTATCGCTTGAAGAAGTTTTTAAGGGCGTTGAAGTATCCGTGCCGACGAGTCAGCCAGCTGAGAAGAAAACCAAAGTAGTCTCAGCTGCCCTGATGACATTTATGCAGGCTAAGCAGGCGTATCTTAATAACGATAGGGAAAAGACCGTCGAGCTGTTGAAAAAGACGATCGAGCAGGACGGAAATTATCTGCCTGCTCGTGAGCTTTTGATGAAAATATACGCTGAGGAAGGCAAAGATACGCTCGCATCTCAACAGGCGGAGATGATTCTCAGAATCAAACCGGCGGAACCATTTGCACATTATGTACTCGGTTCGTTTTTATTGAGGAATAAACGCTATCGGTCAGCGGGCGAACATCTTTATAGGGCATATCTGGTATGGAGAAAATCTTCGCAGAGCGGTACGGAACGATATCTCGCAACGCTCGCAAAATTGGCAGCGAGCTTATCGGCACAGGGGTATCTTCAAGCAGCTATCGATGTTTATGTGCCTCTTATAAATCAGATTGAGCAAATGGGAGATAGTCTATCCGAAGGCACACGGATAGGGAGAGTTCTCAAAGCAGGATTGCCCGGGTTTTGTATGATTGTCGGTGAGTTCGCATTAAAAACGGGGCAGGTCGAACTTGCGGAAAAATATTTCACAAAAGCTAAAAATTTTTCCGCTGTTAAAAAGCAGGCAGTCATCGGGCTTATCAGATGTGCGTTGCAAACCAAACAAACCGAAAAAGCCAAAAAACTTATAGATGATTTCGTCAGAAAATTCGGTATAAACGGACAGATAATCGAGCTGTGCAAAAAGGTTTATCCCGATGAAAAGTGGGTAAGACATATCCTTGACATTGCGGGCGATAAAAGTGATGTGCTGATAGCTCTTATTCGGGCAGCGAATCATCGCCAAACTATAGATGATGTTACCGCTGCGATGGTTGAGCTTTTTGCGAAAGATAAGGACGCTGTCGGTCTGACAACGATTCTCTTGAGAAGTCCAGATAAAAAGTTGGGAGAGAAATTGGTCGATGCTTTGAGCAGGATAAAGCCAGCTTCGGAAGATAGGAGATTTGCTCGTGAATATCTGCTTGCAATTGCGTATCAGCTCGGGGAAAATTTCAAACGTTCACAGGAGCTTTATCTGCAAGTCATCGGCAAGCGTAAGGATTATCTTCCCGCTTATGTAGCGTATGGGAAATTCCTTTTGTATCATCGCCAATGGGATGAGGTAATTGCTCTTGTCGATTCCGCACCGCCTGACATTTCTAAGCGGGCATCGTTGATATATCTGAAAGGGTATGCTCAAGTGCAGCAAGGGAAACTGCGCGAAGGAATCGAGAATCTCAAAGAAGCAGCGAAACTTGCACCAACTTCGGATAAGATTTTGCTCGGATTGGCAGAGGGATATTTTCAGACTGGCAAAATTCGTCAAGCGACGATGGTGCTCGGTAAAATCATAAAAGGCGATTTTATAAGTCCCGAATCGCTGATAAGGTTTGTCGATTTTACATTGGGAATGGAGCAAGTAAATCTTACCGAAGCTATCGTAAATAGGTATCGTCAGCGATACGGAGTAGATGCTCAATATCGTCTTGCGTGGGCGAAAATAGGGTATGCGGTAAATCATAACGTCGAAAAGTTTCGCAAAAATTTGACAGAACTGCGGACGGCTGATCTGCCTACGGGTATGATTACTAAGGAACTCGCTCAGCTTGAGTTTGACAGAGGCAATTACAAACGGGCAGTTGATATTGCTTCTCGCGTTTGCGAGACGGACGAGATGATAGCACCTTATATTTATAAGCAGCTTGTTCGTATATCAGCAATCGGGTATTGGAAGCTGTTGGAATATGACAAGGCGGAGCGATGCTGGAAGATGTTACTGAAGTATTGGCCTGGGGATGATAGATTCAAAGCAGGCTTGGCTCAGATGTACATCGATGCACAGGAATACGAGAAAGCAATAAAGTTGCTTCGCAAGCTTGTTGCTTCGAAATCATTTAGGATTCGCAAACTTCAAATCCGCAATAGTCTGATAAGTGCAATGGTACGAGCGGGCAGGCTTAATGAGGCGATTAAATTGATAGACTCGTGGATGGCTAAGACTAAAGGCAGCAGTGATACTGCGGAGAGGTTGCGTCTGATGCAATTGAAACTCAACGCCTGTATATTAGCGGGCGATTTTGACGAGGCACAGAAGTTGCTCGAGGGATGGATTGCCAAAGAGCAAGGCAACCTTAACCAATGGAAGCGTTGGCTTGTGATGGTTTTGCTGCGAGAGCATAAGTCCGCTGAGGCACTTAGGTTAATTTCCAGCTGGCAGAAGGGCGCATCGAAAGAGAACAGAGATTTTCTGGAGAGTCTGAAAGTGCCCGTATTGCTCAATCAACACAAGTATAAGCAGGCAATCGATATTGCGGAAAAATTATTCAAATCTGCGGACGATAAGAAAAAGTTTTCGCGTGCGGGAGTGTTAATTAAATGTTATCAGCGTGCGGGAGAATATGGTAAAGCGATGGAACTTGCTTCCAAATTGATCACCAAATATAAGCGGAATTCTCTTTATGCTTTTTCGCTCGATAAGCAGATAGTTGGAAGTTTGGAGTTGGCGGGTAAATTCAAACTTGCGGAAGATTATATAAAAGATAGGCTTGCCGGTGCGGATAATTCATTGAGAGAAACGTGGCAGCAGATGCTTGTTTCACTTTATTTCATTTCTAACAATATAGACGGTGCGATAGCTTCTCTTGAAAATATCTTATCGGAGAATCCACAAGCTGGCTGGGCGAACAACTCGCTTGGTTATGCGTTAGCGATAGCTGGCAAAGATCTGCCTCGTGCGGAGAAACTTATACGTCGAGCTTTAGCGACGGATCCGGGAAACGGCTCGTATTTGGATAGTTTGGGGTGGGTGCTTTATAAGCAGGGGCGATTTGTGCAGGCATATAAATATGAGATGATGGCGTATAGACTTATGGGCGAAGATGAGCCTGTGTTGCTCGATCATTTGGGTGATATATGCTATAAGCTCGGTAAAATCGAGCGGGCGAGAGAATATTGGCAGCGAGCAGTGAAAAGATGCAAGGAGCTTACTATTCTCGACCTCGAACCGAATATGCCCGCAAGAATCATAGCTAAACTTAAGAAGGTGTCAACCGGAAATTCGGAGGATAAGAAATGAAAAGTTATCGAAAAGAGTTGTGGTTTAATGTACCTAAACGTCGTCAGCTTATAAATATAACTCCGCTGGTTGAAGAATGTCTTGCTGAAAGCGGCATTCGTGAAGGACTGTTGCTTTGTAACGCGATGCATATAACCGCGAGCGTTTTTATCAATGATGACGAGCCAGGCTTGCATCAGGATTTCGAGGATTGGCTCGAGAAACTCGCACCGGAAAAGCCCTATTCGCAATATCGCCACAATGGTTTCGAAGACAATGCCGACGCTCATCTTAAACGAACAATAATGGGTAGGGAGGTAGTGGTTGCTGTTACCGACGGAAAGCTCGACTTCGGACCTTGGGAACAGATATTTTACGGCGAATTCGATGGCAAGCGGAAAAAGCGAGTGCTGGTAAAAATAATAGGTGAGTGAGAGATAATTTGTTATAATATAGGCAAGTTGATTGTGAAGACCAATCACCGTTCAAGGGAGATTTATATGTCGGAGCAATTTGAAGACGAAAAGATAAGCGGGTCGGTTTTAATTGTTGATGATAATGCGCAAAATGTCGAGCTGCTTGAGGCATATCTCGAGGAGCTGCCGGTTGAGACTTTGACCGCCAGCGATGGAATAGAGGCTCTCGATATGGTGCAAAAGCATCAGCCTGATTTGATTTTGCTTGATATTATGATGCCCGGAATGAGCGGATTCGAGGTGTGCAAAAAGCTCAAAGCTGACCCTGCCACGAGAGATATCCCGATAATAATGGTTACTGCGTTAAATGAGATAAGTGATATCGAGCGTGGCGTCGAGAGCGGAACGGATGATTTTCTTACTAAGCCCGTGAACAAGCTCGAGCTACTGACGAGGGTAAAATCGCTGCTTAGGCTTAAGAGTCTTAAAAGTGAACTCGAGCGTGCGCTTGCGTATCTTGCGGATCTTGAAGCTAAGCCACAACAATAATCAAGGAGGCAACGATGGCAGAGATTCTCAAGGGTAAACCAATCGCTGATGGGATTTCCGAACAGATAAATCAGAAACGTTCTTTATTACAGGATAAGGGGATTAAGGTTAAGATAGCAGCTGTTCAGGTAGGCGATGATCCTGCGACAGCATATTACGTAAAGAGTCAGCGGAAACAGGCGGACAAGCACAATATCGAGCATCAACATTTCAAGCTCGCACCGCAGGCAACGCAGAGTCAGCTAATCGAGGCGATAACCGAACTCAACAAATCATCTTCTATCACGGGCATAATTCTTCTTACACCGTTGCCCGAGCATATCGATGCATGGGCTGCTCAGACAGCGATCGATCCGAAAAAGGATATCGAGGGGATACATCCGTCGAATCTTGGATTGTTGGTTTACAATAGGCAGAGGCTTGCTCCGTGTACAGCGTTGGCAGCTGTCAAGATGCTACAGGCGTGTGGTGTCGATTTGGTCGGTGCGGAAACGGTGATTGTCGGTCGGAGCGCAATAGTTGGTAAGCCAGTGGCACTGATACTGCTCGAGAGGAAATTGTCAGCTACGGTAACCATCTGTCATACGGGTACGAGCAAAAAGGGCAAATTGATTGAGCATATCTCGAGAGCAGATATAGTAATAGCTGCTATGGGGTCGCCTGAAGCTATCAAAGGTAAATGGATAAAGCGAGGCGCCGTCGTGATAGATGTCGGGGTCAATCAGGTTGGTGATAAACTCGTAGGCGATGTGGAATTTGAACCTGCAGCTGAGCGTGCGTCGATAATCACGCCTGTACCCGGAGGCGTCGGGGTGGTTACTACCAGATTGCTTATGCTAAATGCGGTGGAAGCTGCCTGTTGGCAGAACGGAATCGAGTAAAGTTGTCTCGATGAATCAAAAAAAGCAAGACAATGCGGATGATCGGACCGATTGTTTTATCGCACTTGGCTCGAATATCGAGCCACGCGGAAAATATATTCAGCGTGCCCTTACACTAATAGATGAACACCCACAGATGAAAGTCGAAACGGTAAGCTCAGTCTATGAGACAGAACCCGATGGTGGGCCTAAAGATCAGATGTCGTATCTGAATGCGGTTGCAAAAATAACGACATCTTTGACGCCTCATCAGCTATTGGAAGCATTGCAGGAAATAGAACATTCTTTGGGCAGAAAGAGGAATATTTTTTGGGGAGCACGGACAATCGATCTCGATATTTTGTTGATAGGAGAGCAGATCATATCGAGCGACAATCTCGTTGTTCCCCATCCGCTTATGCACGAGCGGAAGTTTGTGATGCAACCACTTGCACAGATTGCGCCCGAAGCAAAGCATCCTATTTTGATGATGTCAGCAAAGACTATTCTTGAGTCGCTTGGTGAGGAATAATCGGTTGGTTTCGGAATAGGCGTTTCGATACGCCCACCCCTTAAGGGGCGGGACTACTCAACGCACGGAAAATCCTACCTACAAACACGACATGCACCCCACGCAAAGATAGCAAGTTAAACTGTAACTCTTCAAATTTTACGTAATGGGTAGCAAAAAAGTCTGGAGTTTTTTTGTTTTTGGCTTGATTGTAAAGGATTTATGCTATTCTGATATTACGTATTTACGTTATATGTAGGG
>WFQY01000025.1 GCA_015486815.1 Phycisphaerae bacterium
CTACAGAATTTAGCATTTTTCATTTAATATTAATTTGGGGTTTTGAAATTTGAAATTCGATAACTATAGATTGTTTCTTCGTTCGGGAGTGTTGATTGTTGCGTGTGCCGTTTTGTTGGCACTCGTTTTTTTATCGCCTGGCTGTAAGCTCAGAAGGCAGCCTACAATAGCGCCTGTCGAAAAGTTGCCTCAGCCTATTATCAGAGTAAAACTGGCGGGACCTGCGGATAAAATCATAATAGCTGTTGATGGGCCTTTTACTGTTTATAATTCCGACTCGCGTGAGATATTCACAGCTAGAAAGCTGTCGCTTGCGTATTGTTATGCTGATAAAGCGGGTATCGTAATAGGCGATAAGCGAATAGGAGGATCCGATTTTTGCGATATTGTTCCGCAAATTAACGGGACATTGAGCCTTAATCGCCGATATTATCGTGGCAGTTTGCGGATATATCGCACAAGCGATGCAAAAATATTAGCTGTCAATCATGTGCGGATAGAGGATTATCTCAAAGGTGTACTACCCGGAGAGCTGCCTCGACGATTTGAGCTGGAGACATTCAAGGCACAAGCGATATGTGCGAGGACTTTCGCATTATACGAAAAGGTTACGCTACGAAGCTCTCGACGATGGGACGTATTTGCGACGGAGGCATCGCAGGTATATCTTGGTAAGTCGGTGGAGATATCGAAGGCGAACAGAGCTGTCGATGCTACTCGTGGTATCGTTTTGACAGCTAAGCGGTCGAACGGTAGATGGCAGATATTTCCGACGTATTATAGCAGTACGTGTGGCGGGTGGACTCAATCAGCGAGTAATATTGCAAATATAAGTTCGGACATCAAGCCGCTTCGTGGCGGGGTGCGTTGTATGACTTGTAAAATCTCGCCTTACTATCGGTGGTCAGACAGAAGGATATCCGCTGACGAGATAACGCAGGCGTTGAAAAAGCATGGGCTATTGCCAGCTGACGTTCGGACGGTTACCGATGTTCGAGTAATACGGAGAACCAGACACGGACGAATTGCGATGCTCGAAATAGTAGCTGACGGTGAAAGGCGATTGAAAATCTCAGGCGAACGATTTAGACTTATAATAGGTTCTCGAAAGATGCCCTCGACTTTTTGTGATATAGAGAAGTCGGGGCGGGAATATATGTTGACTCACGGCAGAGGGCTTGGGCATGGCGTGGGGATGTGTCAATACGGAGCGGAAGGACTGGCGAGAGAGGGATATACCGCTCTTGAGATATTATCGCACTATTATCCGGGCTCAAAACCGGTAAGGGTATATTAGGTATTACATTTTATAGACCGGATTATATATCGGAGGTATGCAAGGTTATGGGAATATTGTTGGACAGATTGGCGGAGAAGAGGCTTATGGTTTCGGACGGTGCGTGGGGGACGATGCTGCAAGCGAGCGGGCTTGAGCCCGGCGATTGTCCGGAAGAATGGAATATATCGCATCCCGACGTCGTCAGGTCGATAGCAGTTGAGTATGTCAAAGCGGGAGCGGATATGGTCTTGACCAATACGTTTGGCGGTTCTCGTGTTAAGCTGGAAAAGTTCGGCTTTGGTGATAAGGTAAAGGAATTCAATGAAATCGCTGCGAGACTCTCGCTTGAAGGTGCGGGTGGTAGTGCAATAGTTGCAGGTTCCGTCGGGCCGACGGGTGAATTTTTAGAACCACTTGGCGAATTGAGCGAGCAGCAGATGGAAGATATATTCGCTGAGCAGATATCAGGGATAGTGTCAGCTGGCGTACGTGTAATATGTATCGAGACGATGACAGCTATCGAAGAGGCGAGTTGTGCGATAAGAGCTGCTCGCAAGGTCGATCCTGAGCTTGATATTATTACTACGATGACGTTTGATCCTACGCCTAACGGTTTTCGGACAATGATGGGCGTTGATTGCGAACGGGCGGCAAAGGTTCTGACAGAAGCGGGAGCTGATGTAATAGGTTCGAACTGCGGCAACGGCATCGAGCAGATGATACCGATAACCGCTGAGATGAGCAAGTATTCCGATAGGCCGATTCTGATACATTCGAACGCAGGTGTGCCCGAGCTTATCGATGGAAAGACGGTTTTTCGTCAGAGTCCCGAAGATATGGCAGCTAAGGTGAAAGACCTTGTCGAAGCGGGAGCATCGATAGTAGGCGGTTGCTGCGGGACTACTCCTGCACATATTCGTGCTATACGTGCGGAAATAGATAAATTGCTTGCCTAAATGGAAAATTTATCATTATTCGCTGATCATGGCTGATGGTTTGCGCATAATGTTCAGCTGTCCTTTTGTCTGCGCCGCGATTTCAAATACCCAAAGTGTTTTTCGCTGATACTGGTATTTATTTTGAAAAAGGGTTAAAATTATTAGGTTATGGATTGCAATACGAAACAGCGAACAGATATTGAAGATAAGCTTAATGAGCTTGCTCTGCAAATTGAGAGCAGTATCGCGAAGATATGCGATGATTGGCTTGATGGGCCTGATAAGCTTATCGATGCGATGAGATATAGCTTGCTTGCGGGCGGAAAGCGTATTAGGCCGGCGTTGGTACTGCTGGCAGGTGAATTGTGTGGCGGAGATCGTCGGATTGATATGGTGCCGGCGGTGGCTATCGAGATGGTGCATACGTTTTCGCTAATCCACGACGATTTGCCTGCGATGGATAATGATGATTATCGTCGAGGTAAGCTGACGAATCATAAGGTGTTTGGCGAAGCGATGGCGATACTCGCGGGCGATGCTCTGCTTGCATTTGCATTCGAGCTTATAGGTAGATATTACGATGGCGATGCGGAAA
The DNA here is from genome assembly GCA_015486815.1 of Phycisphaerae bacterium. GTDB lineage: Bacteria > Planctomycetota > Phycisphaerae > JAAYCJ01 > JAAYCJ01 > S014-18. Next base: position 2,813 of record WFQY01000025.1, read on the forward strand.
AGCGCTCGGCGCTTATGACGGAACTGGCACGGGCGACGGGGCCTGGCGGTATGACGGGTGGGCAGGTATTGGATATGCTTTTCGATGGAAAGAGTGGCACGATTCACCAGGCAGAGCGGGTTCATCTGATGAAGACAGCGATGCTTATTCGGTGTGCGTGTCGGCTTGGAGCGATAAGTGCCGATGCTGATGAGTCGCAGCTTGAGGCATTGAGCGAATATGGTAAGAATATAGGATTGGCGTTTCAGATTGTCGATGATTTGCTCGATCAGACAGGGACGCAGAAGAATTTGGGCAAGCGGACGAGAAAAGATAAGGTAGGGGGTAAGCCGAATTACGCTGTGCTAGCGGACAGTATTGAAGTCGCCAAACAGCGTGCAAATAATCTTATTACTGAAGCGAAAAAGTCGCTTGAAGTTTTCGGTGAAGACGCTTGTATACTTTGTCAGCTTGCGGATTTGATTATCAGGCGGAAAACATGATATAATATAGTGAGGATTGGAAAAATGAAACTCCTTGAAAAAATTAATAGCCCGAGAGATATACAAACGATGAGTATTGATCAGCTCAATAGTTTGGCGGGTGAGATTCGAGATGTAATAGTGAAGACGGTTTCTCAGACAGGTGGGCATGTAGCGACTAGCTTGGGTGTAGTTGAGCTGACGCTTGCGTTGCATTATTGCTTTGATTTCAGTAGGGACAGGTTGCTTTGGGATGTAGGGCATCAATGTTATGTGCATAAGCTGATTACCGGCAGATATAAGGATTTTTCGACACTTAGGCAAAAAGGCGGGATAAGCGGATTTCCAGCTCCGCAGGAAAGCCCGTACGATTTGTTTAGCGTCGGGCACGCTGGGACAGCTATCGCAACCGCATTGGGACTTGCGTATGGTGATACTCTTATGAAAAAGAATACTCGAATCGTTTCGCTCGTAGGTGATGCGAGCATTGTCAATGGTCTTTCGTTTGAGGCGTTGAATAATGCGGGGATGTTGAAGAGGCAATTTTTGATTGTCCTTAATGATAATTCGATGGCTATCGATGTAACGCAGGGGGCTTTTGCGAGATATCTCAACAGGCTTAGGTTTACTCATACGTACGAAGATCTCAAGCGTAGAGCTTATGATTTGCTTGACCATCTTCCGCTTGGAAGGTCGATGAAAGAAAGTCTTAATTTGCTCAAACAGGGAGTAAAGAGTGCTATTTCACACGGGCAGATTTTCGAGCAGCTTGGTATAACATATCTCGGGCCAATCGATGGGCACGATTTGAATATGCTGATCAGAGCTTTTAAGGTCGTAAGAGACGCACCATATCCGGTACTACTGCACGTTCAGACGGAAAAGGGTAAAGGATCGAAATTTGCATCGGCTGAGCCTACGAAGTTTCACAGTCCGAGCGGATATGAACTTGATGGCGATAGTGCTTATGTCAAGCCTGGTGCGAAGACATTTACATCGGTGTTTGGCAAGACGATTGTCGAATTAGCGGAAAAAGATGAAAAGATAGTTGCGATAACAGCAGCTATGCCTGACGGTACGGGCTTGGTCGAGTTTAAAAAGCGATTTCCGAACAGATATTTTGATGTTGGTATAGCGGAGAGTGCAGCTGTCGATTTGGCAGCTGGGTTGGCGAAGTCGGGGTTAAAGCCCGTTGTTGCAATCTATTCGACATTTCTTCAGCGTGCGTTTGACCAGATTTGGCAGGAAGTGGTTTTACAAAAGTTGCCTGTTATATTCTGCATCGACAGGGCGGGATTGGTTGGCTCGGACGGGGCGGTTCATCACGGGTTCTGCGATTTGTCGTTTCTTCGAACGATGCCCGAAATGATCTGTTGTGCGCCAGCTGACGAAGACGAATTGGTAGAAGCTATGAAATTTGCCTTCGCTATCAATCGTCCGATAGCACTAAGATATCCTCGTGATGTTGTACCGGCGGGTGTGGGTTCATCGGAGCCTTTCGAGCTTGGCAGATCGCGATTGATAAGGGATGGCAAGGATGTGATGATGGTGGTTTATGGTGCATTGGTAGATCAAGCGGTTGAGTCGGCTAAGATATTAGCGGACGAAAACATCGATGCGGGGGTAATTTCTGCGCGATTTGCAAAGCCTATAGACGAGGAAATGGTAAATGAGCTTTTGCAATCGGGTAAATTAATCGTTTTGATAGAAGATCACAGTAAAGCTGGCGGATTCGGTTCCGCTGTTTTCGAATTTGCGAATCGAAGGGGATTGCCTGTTAATAAGATTGTTCATTTGGGGCTGCCTGAAGATGAGCTGATTCCACACGCTAGTAGGGCGGAGCAATTGGAGCAGGTCGGATTGACAGCGAAGGGTATTGCTGAAACGATTGCGAAAAAGATAAAGGTTTATCCGGCTTCTCTTGAGTTTACAGTTTTCACAAATAAACACAATAGGGGAATAAAAACCGGTAAGGTGTTAAAAATGGCAAATCAATAAATTTGCGGTTTATGTTTGCATAAATATAAAATGAATAGCGAGAAAATATTAAATATTCCGAGGGATTTTGACATAAAAGGTTTGATACGCAGCGCATTTTTGAGTCAGCTTGAGTGGAGAAATATTTCCAATCGCATTGTTGTAGATATGTCTCAATTAACTTTTATTACGCCTATCGGTTTGGCAAGTTTATGTGCATATTTGATGTATTTAAGGCACAAAAAGATTGTTTTTAATGTTATAGAACCTAAGGATATTAAGGTTAGGCAGTATGTGCAGCGAATGGATTTATTTCAAAATATTGGCGTTGACGGTGCCGAAGCTTTTCGCAGATGGAATGGAACAGGTAGATTTCAGGAATTACGAATAATTCGATCGGAAGATGAACTTTCCGTAATAATAAAG
>WFQY01000026.1 GCA_015486815.1 Phycisphaerae bacterium
CGTCATCACTTACGACTTTAATATCAATTTTCAAATCTTCTTTCCCACAAACATCGAGAGCGTTTTCCAATATTTCATTAATAGCAGCAGCGAGCTGTTGCGGATCGCAAAACGCACTCTTGGCTTGTTCAGATATATCGACTATTAGCTGATCGGAGTTTAGATGATGATCGCGAATAAATCGGTCAATGAGATTATTCATAAAACTCTTTATCTCGATCACCTGCCGCTCGGGTCTTATCGGACGCGCAAAATCCATCAGACCGCTAATAATATCGGACGCACGCGAAGCTTGTTCGATTATGATATTCAAAGCCTTCTGCTTTTGCTCGTCAGGTTCTTCGCTAACGAGTAGTTGAGCCCTGCCACTTATAATCGCTAACGGATTATTCAACTCGTGAGCGGCACCAGCAGCTAATTCGCCCAAGCCAGCCATATATTTTGTTTCTATCAACTTACGTTCAAGCTCGTGCATCTGACGATTGATACTTAATAATTCATTCGCAAGATTATCCGCCCTCTCGATAGCAAGTGAATTCGCAAGCATTAAACTTATCGTAGCACAAAGAGCCTGCAACTCCGACTTTTCTCTTTCCAGACGTGTGAGTGTTTTATCATCGACGCAAAAAATTATCCCGCCGATGATATCTCTGTTCGAACGAAGTCCGATAACTTTAACATCACCACGCGAAAATTTGCGAGAAAAATAAGTTATCACTTCGTTAAGAAACTCGGGAGGATTAATTATCAATTTACTCTCGGTAAACGGCACATCCGAATCTTTAAGGTCAAGAGATTCGAATATTTGTACCTCGGAACGGTCAGCGTCGCAGAAACAGGTTTCTATGCAATTACCGATTTTATCCTGTCGGTAAACAATTACCGAGGAAATGTCCATCGCTTTGCGAGCTGACGAGGCGAAATACTCGAGCATATCGATAACGGACAGATGCGGTTTGACAGAGCGATTAAGCGTGTTTATTGCATCAAAATATCTCGCACGAATCTTGAGAATCTCACCGGTATTTGAAAGCTCACGATTAAGCCTACCAAGCTCAGTATTTGCATTCTGAAGCGCCTGACGATATAAGGATTCGCTGGTAATATCATTTAAGCCCAAAAACTCAGCCCGTTCACCGATAGCACTGCGAAGATTGGTAAGTATGTCCTGATAGCCGTCAGCGTCTATGCCCATCTGCTTGCAAAGATCTTCAGCATTGTCAGCGAAGATAAAATTGCCCGAAAATCCTATACGCTGTTCTCGAGCAATCAAGTCGGCAAGATATATTATCTCCGCTAATTCGCGATAGCTGATGGACTCCGGGAGATTGCTGGCTTTGTGATGGTGAAGCCAAATCGTATTTACTATAGGCTCGGGCAGCTTCCAATATTCTCCTAATCGTTTTCCGAACCCGCAATGGTCTATACCCAAAATTCGTCTTTCGACATCCGCTATGCTCGAACGATTATTCTCGGCAATTTTAGCAATACGAGCAAAACTTTTAGGCAAAGCGGTGTCGAGAGCAACTTTTCCTATATCGTGCAAAAGCCCACAGACAAAAAGTTCACTCTGATCCAACGCAGATTTGTTAGGCAACTTTTCTCCGATAAGCTGAGCAGCACAAGCGACAGCTAAGCTGTGCTTCCAAAATTCCACTCTGTCAAATCCACTTTCGGCATTCGAGCCTGAACCGAAGGTTTCAAACACCTTAACGGACAGTACCATATTACGGACAGCCTCAAATCCGAGCATCAATACTGCTTTTTCGACAGTATTGACTGAACTTCCCAAGCCCAGATGTGCCTTGCTGGCCAAAGATAAGAGCCTCGCTGTCAAAGTTTGATCGGATTCGATGAGCGACACGACCTCTTTTACGGAAATATCCTCTGCGGTAGCTGAGCGAAGCAACTTTGTCGCTACAGCAGATAAAGTAGGAAGCGATTCGAGCTGACGTACAATAAGCTCAATACGTTTAGACCGTAATTTGTCATCCGATGTATTGTTTCGTGTGTTTATCGAACCCACTGCGGATATGACCTCTATAAAAGATTAAACATTCAACAAGTCCGCTATTCGGGAAATCAATCTGTCTATATCAAAAGGCTTTTTGACAAAATCATCCGCTCCTTCACGCTTTAGTCGTTCTATCTCGTCAGGCTCAACTACGCCTGAAACGAAAATAATTTTAATGTGAGAAAACGCAGGATTCTCGCGTATCGTTCTGCAGACTACATTACCGTTGACGTCGGGAAGCATATAATCAAGAAGAATCAAATCAGGCTTAAATGAGTGCGTCAGAATTCCCGCTTCATATCCCGTACCGGTAGATTTAACCTCAAACCGTCCGTCGCGAGTAAGTGCATCTTCGAGAATATCTACTATCGCGGGGTCATCGTCCACTATCAATATCCGACGCTTACCGGATTCAAGTAAATCCAACGGAATATTATTTTCTTTCATAAACGCAATCAATGCGTCCCGCGGAATTCGCCTAAATTTCGAGCCCGGCACACGAAACCCGCCCAGCTTGCCCGAGTCGAAACATCGTATTATCGTCTGCTGAGATACTTTGCATATCTCCGCTACCTCACCGGTCGTAAATACCTGTTTCGTCGTATAATCTTTTTTATCATTATTCTCAGCCATTATGTTGTTCCTATAATATTTTCTATTATAAGTTTGCACTTTACCTATTTTATCTAATTTATCTAAAATGTCCAGTCTATAAATCGTCTAAACTAATCGGATACGTTAGTAAAGTTACTTTGTAAAGCTGATAATTAGTTTTTAATCCTTTGCCTGCTCAATTGACGAAATAATTAATAGCGAATTATGGATAACGAGATTAGCGTAAATGATATTATATTTAATTGGCTTATTTTCTGGGCACTGATATTGATAGGCTCAGCCCTTTTGGCTTGTGCTGTGCTTATACCGTTAGTATATGAAAACGATAAGCTGATTTTCGAGTATAATCTTGTAGCAAAACAGCTTGCAAGGCTAAAAGAGGCGAACAAAGTGCTTGTCTGGCAGACATCCGCTATCGGTAAAGATCCCGGTTTTACCGAAGATATTGCCCGAAAAGAACTTAACCTCCGAAAGCCCGGCGTTGAAACCATAACCGTCAGACCCGCCCCCATAAAAAAGCCTCACAAAAATAATCAAATATCGTCCAACCTGTTCATCCTTCATAATGCTGATAAGTGGTATATAAAACCATTTCTTCAGCTACAAACCCGACTGTGGATATTCGCTATCGCAATAGGATTGATCCTTACGGGAATAATAACAGCAAAATGAAGAATTGATAATTGATGTCGGAGTTCTCCGCCTTTGGCGGAGACGAAGATCCGCCCTTGGGCGGAATTTATTATTGAATGCGGAATGGTAATATTTCCTTGCTTTTATCAGGTTGACAGTTATCGTATAATCTCTTGGAACGAATAGGAAAAGAGACGGTCGGCGGTAAGTTAAGAACAGTAGTGAGGACAGTATAATGGTGGCTGAAAATAGGACAAAAAGGACAGATAATCCCTATGCGTTTTCGCTGGCAGAGCTTATGGTGGCGATAGGGATTTTGGGGATAGGGATGCTGATAATAGCAGCTGCCTTTCCGGTAGCACTCGACCAGACCCGCCAAGCAGTCGAGCTACAAACTTCACAATCGGTCTTCAACGAAGCGGTGAATACTCTGCAGACAAAAGTTGATTGGATAGAATTAGAAGAATATTTATCGCACTTTTCATCTTCCTCAACTTACAAATTAGGATCTAATATATGGATTATAAACTTTGACGAAAAATGGGATAAGGACGGAGACGGCATTGATGATTTCGCATTTAAAAGTATCCCCGATAGCGCCCATCTTGTTTATTCGCAAGATGATACTTATGGTTGGCTGACAGCCTGCCAGAAACTTACCGACGGAATGTATAAATTTTGGATATTCATTGTAAGAGAGCCAAGCGGGATAAAAAATTCAGCAGGAACAGAACTTAAAACCAAATTAAGCAAAGTTACCGTAAACAGCGGCGCAGGAACGACAATGCCAACTCTCGCTGAAGCTGTCAATAAAGGACAATATTTACTGGCAGATGACGGAGAAATATGCAAAGTAATCGAGACGACTTTAAGCAGTAATAAAGTAAAACTTAACCGTGAGCTTGGCAGTTCCGTATCTGAAGTAGCATCTGTCAAACCCATAAGCGGTGCTCGCCTTACCCGCAAAGCTCCGACTGTATGGGTGTATGAGACGGTGATAAATTATTGAAGAGATTGCGGATTGCGGATTGTGGATTGTGGATTAAAGATTGAGAAGAATTGTTGATTGTTGAGCGAAGCGAAATCTGCCAATCGGCGGATTGAGTGTTGAGTGGTGATTGACGAAGAGGAATGTTAAAGATGAAAAAAATGTATAATGTACAAGCTGAAAGTAATAAGTTCGGGCGTAAAAGGGAAAACGTATCTTCTCTGTTCAATCCACAATCCGCAATCATCAATTCCGCCAGAGGGCGGATCTTCGTCTCCGCCAAAGGCGGAGAACTCCGACAACAATTCTTCCCTGCTTTTACTATCGCAGAGCTTATGGTAGCGATGGTTGTTTTGATAATTATGCTGGGGATGACGGGTTTGATCTATAAGTCAGCTTCGGAAGCGGTTAATCATAACAATGCTACGACAGAATTGTATCAGACAGCAGAAGCGATAAGAAGACAACTACAAGCGGATTTTAACGGTATAGCTAAAGGTTCTGTCCTGATTCTTGCACGTAGGGACATAAAGACCGGTTTGAAGGAAGTTGGCACTGACGGGAAGGTACATTTTGATCTCAGCGGCTTAACTGTTCGAGCAGATAAAGTATTACTGACCTCTGCAGGGAATTTCACATCGCTGGTTGACTCCGCTGCCAAATCCAACATTGCGAGGATATTATACGGACATGGTATTCCTGTTGAAGACCCGAATTATGGCGATTCGGTAGGACCTAATACAATCGTAAACAGATGGATATTCGTTAGAAAACCACTGCTATACATTCCCGGATATACACCGCCAAGCGGAATAAACTACGAAGACGTGGTTGTAGTAAATGATGATACCGGCGAGCCGGTGAGTTTAGCAGAAGATATGAAATTATTCCAGACATCGCCATATACATATTGTAATGATGCACTTGGTGTTTCTACGGAAATTAAAGACGGCGGAGATCCGGATATTTTTGCATTAAACTGCGGCGAAGTGAAGATAAGAATGTTAGTACCCGCTATAGACACAAATGGCAACGGAACATTGGATAGCGGAGAATTAAAGGTAGGCACGACGCCAATTTGGCTTGATCTGCCTGATCCCGCAAAGGCTCATTATGTATATTTTACGGTAGGCTCAGATCTAATGCCAAGAGCTTTGGAGTTTACTATCAGGCTTTATGATAGAAATCTTACGGTAACGAGTTTTGATGATTTCGGCACAGAAGATACCTCTGATGACAAAACACACGCGGGACAAACGTTTAGGTTTGTGATAAGAACGGGAGGATGAAGAGATTGTGGATTGCGAATTGAAGATTGAGAAGAGAGAAGAGATTGCGGATTGTGGATTTGAAAGAAAGGAAGAAGATGAATTCGGAAGAATTGGCTAATAAGACGAAACAATTCGCTATAAAAATCATCAAAGTTATAGATACACTTCCGAGAACAATGTCAGCAAGTATTATAGCAAAACAAGTCATAAGGTCAGCAACATCAATAGGAGCTAATTATAGGGAAGCATGTTCTGCAAGATCGAAAGCGGAATTTGCCTCTAAAATAGGTCTATGCGAACAAGAGGCGAACGAAATAATGTATTGGCTTGAACTTTTACAAGATCTTAAATTATTGACAGATGAAACTATCAAAGACATTAAGACAGAAGCAAATGAAATACTTTCAATATTTATTGCTTCGGGAAAAACGGTAAACAAATACCGAAAGGAGCAAGAAAGATGAAACAATATAAATCACTATAC
>WFQY01000027.1 GCA_015486815.1 Phycisphaerae bacterium
ACCTTCGCCTGCTTACTCGTAACAACCCTATCGAAGGTCAACCCGTCCCGCCGATGAAGTTCATCATTCATCGTCATCGAGGCTCTGCCGCCAATCCTTATGGCGTTAGTGTTCTACGTTCGTTATATTGGCCTGTAACCTTTAGCAGAGCCGGCTGGAAGTGGTGGGCAACCGCTATCGAAAAATACGGTATGCCTATAATCACAGCTACCTTCCCCGAGTCCGCTTCAAGCGAAGACCAATCGAAATTCGAGCAATTCGTAAAATCGCTACAAGCCTATTCATGGTCGGTCGTTCCGGAAGGATTTCTTATCGACTTGCACGAAACCAAACGAGCCAGCGGCGACGACTATCTGCCATTCTTGGAATACGCCGATACCAAAAAGTTTCAAGTAATACTCGGCCAGAATCTCACATCCGAAGTTACCTCGCGTGGCTCACGTGCACAAGCACAGGTGCATAATTATGTCCGACACGATATCGTCCTTGCGGACGTAGCTAATCTTGAAAACACAATCAACAATCAACTTATAGCTACTGCGGTAAAACTCAATTTCGATATCGACTCACCGCTACCGAAATTTAAAATAACGACCGCACCAGCTTACGATCTCGAAAAACTCGCACGTACTTATGACATTTTGGCAAAACATATCAACATATCCGAGCGATACCTTCAACAGGTATTTCAAATCGAACAGTAATCAAACAGACATTGATATTTTTGAAGGGGACAAACAATGGATAAAAATCAACTTACCGATGTAGTTGAGCTTAATGCGGTACCGATTTTCGAGGCAGGTCAATATCCACAGGGCAATTTTGATACGGAATTTCTGCAACAGCTTGCGGATAACTATGACCCTGCCTTTCACGAAGCGCCCTTGTATCTCGATCACGAAGACGAAAACGGAAAACGTCCTGCTGGCGGATTAGCATTCGGCTGGATCAAAAACTTGTATCTGAAAGGCAGAACTTTGTTCGCCAATATCGTTGATGTTCCGCGGTCCTTTGCCGAGCTAATCCTCGCTGGCAGGATAAAAAAACGCAGTATAGAAATATACAACGACCTTGCAGGCAAAAGCCCATACCTGCGAGCGTTAGCTTGGCCTATGATTCCGCAGGTAAAGGCATTAGCGGATATTCATCCGACGCAAATCTTTGATGAAAAACAAACCGACTCAAATTTTGTTACCGTTTCTTTTAATACACAGGAGACAGATATGGCGGAAAATACGACAAAAAATATGGCAGAAGAAAAACAAAACTTTGTTACCGACAGCGAACTAATTCTGAAACTCAATCAAGCTAAGCAGGAAATTGTCGATGAGTTCAGGAAGATGCTTGTGGAAATCGAGGTAAAGAATTTCTGCGAGCAGATGGTTCTGTCCGGCAGAATGACACCAGCGGAACGACAGACAGAACAGCCGATATTGATTTCTCAGAGGCAAAGAGAATTGTCGAAAGATTTTTCGGAAAATAGCGAAGAAAGTTTAGCTGTTCAACGAATGGAATATTACCGTAACAGAAAACCGATATTAAGTTTCCGGTCCAGCGAAGCTAAGTCAACCGATGAAGTTAAAACCGATGCCGAAAATCAAAAGCTGATAAGATATTTTTATGAGCATCAAGACTTTTTCACACGCTTGAATCTTACCGTCGATGACCTTATAGAAGCAGAGCGTTGCACCAAGCTAAACATTAACCCTTTGTTAGGATAATGAGGCAGTGATGTTATAAACAAAAGAATAATCGCGGAGGTTATCTGATAGTTTTGAGATATTTTAAAACACTTATCCCCAAAGGCGTTATCTGGTGGGTTACTTCTCGACCCTTATTCCGCTTGGAGACCAAGCCGGAAGTCATCAGCCTGCTGATATGAACAGAGATAGTTTTGTAATTTACTTTTAACATCTCAGCTATTTGCCAAACAGACAGATCGGAAGTGTTTTTTAGTAGATCAAGAATTTGGATTCGACGATGATTAGCAAAACCTTTTACAATTCGTTCAAGTTCCCGATAGGTTTTCATAGATTCAGACCTCCGTCACATTGGTATAACTATATGAATATTAAATCACAATTTGACATTGATGGCAAGAAAATTCTCTCTCATTCTAACTTTCTTAAGAATGTTAGAATGAGCAAATTCCCCATTAAAACATATTATCTAACGTAATCTACAAATG
>WFQY01000028.1 GCA_015486815.1 Phycisphaerae bacterium
ATCCCGAGGGTCCCGAAGGGATGCCGTTGGTAGATCGCTTCGCTCAACATTTACCTCAAGCATTGTGTAATTACAATGCTTTTTTTATGCGCAGAATTTGTCGCTTTTCCTTCGTAATTGAGGATTGTTTAACTTAACCTTACCTTACTTTTTACCGAACATAATTATATGGTGTACAAAGGAGATACACCGAATAAGAGCGTATTGTCTAACAATCGGTTTGTAAAAGGAAATAATGTGTCCGTAGCAAAAAACAAATATACAACATCTACGTTATCGTTAATCTTTGTATTAATACTCGCCTGCGTTTTATTGGCGATATTACATAAGGCAGGCTTGCTGAGAGGTATTAGTTTTCTTGTCGCTATTAGTACGACAGTTGCCGTGTCGATTACGTTTTTGTTTTTCGTTATTAGGCGTGAAGAAGGATTTCGTAATTATCTGATTGCATTGGAACAGAATTATCGGACGATTTTTCAAAAATCACCCGATGCGATATGGATTGTCGATGAGGATGGAACGATTATAGATGTGAATGAGGCAGCGTGTAAGTTGTTTCGTTGTGATAAAAGCTGGCTAATAGGAAATCGTCCACAGGAGATAGCTATTTTTCCGGAAGGTATTGAGGGACGAAAAGATAAAATTGTTCGAGGTCATATTTCACAAGCAAAGTCTGAGCAAGTAGTAATTCTTGAGGGGTGGCATCGTCGGGCTGACGGTACGAAGTTTCTTGCAAGAGTAAGTTTACGAAATATTTTGATAGATGATCGAACACAGATACAAGCGGTTTTCAATGATATCACCGAGCAGAAGAATATAGAAAGGCAATTAAAAGAATCGGAAAAGCGATTTGGTGATATTATCGCTGCTATGGGTGATATGATATGGGAAACCGATGCGCAAGGCAGATATACTTACGTATCGGAACAATATGAAGGGGTGCTCGGATATTCCATAGATGAGTTGATAGGGAGGGGGCTTTTTGAATTTGCCGATCCGCAAGAACGCGATCAGCTTCAAGAGGAATTTGAGCAGTATCTGCAAGCAAAACTTCCAATTTCCGATATTGTTAGCTGGCATATTCGGAAAGACGGTTCGCGAATATGTCTGCTAAGGAACGGTATTCCGACTTTTCAGGATGATAAGTTAATCGGATACAGAGGAATAGACCGCGATATAACCGAGCGAGTCGAAAGCGAGCAGATTCTCCTTAATGCTATGACGGAGACCGAGCATGCCAAACAGCAACTTGAGATAAGGGAAAATTATCTCAATGCTATTCTTGAGACCGCTGCCACTGCAATAGTTACTATAGACAAGGATAGGCGGATACTCTCGGTTAATGATGCGTTCGTTGCTATTACCGGTTATCCGCCAGATGAGATTGTCGGAAAGACCAGCGATGTTTTTGAAGACTCGGATTGCTGCTGTAATCCGAACAGTGAGTTTGGCGAAAAAGTATATCGTAAACAATGTAAAATCCGAAGCAGAGATGGTAAGTATCTTACTATCCTCAAAAATGCAAGCACGACAACGAATGAGACGGGTGAAGAGATAGGGATAGAATCTTTTATTGATATTACCGAATTGGTCAATGCACGTTCGCAGGCAGAGATAGAGGCAGCCAAGCTTCGAAGTATGATAGAGGGTATGGAAGAAGGTATAGTAATGGTCGATGAGAATGACATTGTACGAGAACTCAATCCATACATTGCGAATTTGGTTAATGTCAATCCGTCGGAGATAATAGGCAAGGTTGTCTGGGATGTGCATCCGCCAAAACATACGGAACAAGCTCGGAGAGTATTGGAAAGATTCAAATCCGGAAATTTCGAGCCGTTTGTAATAAATCGCAACATTGGCGAGCAGTATTTCACGATAAGAGTTCAGCCTATAACTCAAAAAGGGGCATATCGCGGTGCGTTGCTTAACTTGGTTGATATTACCGATATTGTTCGTGCAAGAGAAGAGGCATTAGCTGCAAGTAAAGCGAAGAGTGAATTTTTGGCTAATATGTCGCATGAAATACGTACTCCGATGAATGGAATTATCGGAATGGCAAACCTGCTTAAAGATACGCAGCTTGACAAGGAGCAGAAGGATTATGTTAATACCATAATAAATAGTGCGGATAGTTTGCTCGAATTGATAAATG